>CAYYNG010000009.1:0-14539 GCA_964472435.1 uncultured Hyphomonadaceae bacterium
CCGTTGTCGTCGACGTAAAGATTAACGCCCGCGTTAACGCCCATGACCGCGATCGGTGATTTCTCCGGCCCGACGAAAACGATTGGAAAGCTAACCGCAGTACGGCCAAATTCAGTAACCGTTAAGGGCACGGCATGTGCGTCGGCCAGGAAACGGAAGGGCGAGTCGATGCGTTTGACGCCAAGCGCACCGTGCGCTTCCACGGAGAGCGGCTCAGGTTTACGATAAAACAAAACCTGCCCGCTAAGCTGGGCGTCTGGGTTGGCTGTTTGGTCGCTCACGGCGTTGCTCCTACGGTCGATCGCGCGGAGCCTTATCGGAAATGACCATGCTGGACAACCACTCGCCAACGCCCGCCCGGCAGCGATGGAGATCCGCCGTCAAATCAATTGTTTTCGCTGCGCTCGCCACAGGTTTGACGGCGTGCGGAAATGCGGACGGCTCACCCGGAACGCGGCGCGGGGTCGAGCGCCGGCTCACCGCCGCATTCAACGCATTGGCGGCTGAAGAGCTGGCCCGAGCTCCTGAAACAGCGCGCCGCGTCGGGGCGGGCTCCGATCGGGGGAGCGACCGGATCACCGACCGGTCGCAGGCGGCATTCGAGCGGGCGCGGCTGTCGCGCATAGAAGCGCTCGAGCGGATCGCTGCGCTGCCCGAGCCGCCTGCGCAAACCAGGCTGGCAAGCGCGCTCGAGACAGTGCGAACGGCGTACGCCGACGCGGTCGATCTGGCGCGCTTCGGGCATGGGCGGGTTTCCCTGAGCTCGGCGCGCCCCTACGCGCTCGATCATATGTCGGGAGCCTATATCGAACTCGCCGAGCATCTGACCAATGACGACGCTGCAACGGACTTGGAGAGCGCGCGCGCGTTCCTTGATCGATTGTCGGCCGCGGCCGAGGCCATAGACGACGAACGCCGTCGTCTCGTGATTGATGCGGAAGCGGGCGTCTCACCGCCCGATTTCGTTCTGCGCCGTGTTGCGGAGGCGGCGATCGGCTTTGCAGACGGGCCGCCGGCCTCGCATCCGTTTGTTCTAGCCGCAACGCGCCAGGCCGCCGCCACGGATCTGGCGGAAACCGAACAACTTCAATTTCGAACGGACGCCGCGCAGATCGTCGAAACCGCGATTGTTCCGGCCTATCTCCGGCTGGCCGAGGCCGCCTCCGCCTTGGCGATCGGGGCGTCTTCCGAGCCGGGCGTTTGGACATCGCCCCAAGGCGAGGCGTATTATGACGCCGCGCTCAGGTTCCACGGCGGCCGAAACGCATCGGCGGCGGCGTTGCACGCAGAAGCGCTGGAGCTCGTCGCGGCGTTGACCGCTGAAGCCGACGCCGCCCTCATGGAAGTCGGGCGCACGGATGGCGATGTCGGCGCGCGCCTGTCCGCTCTCGCTGCAGAACCCGACCAAACCTACGAAGACAGCGAAGAGGGCCGGGCAACCCTCCTCGCCGACCTCGCCGCCGCCGCGGGCCGCATCGAAGGGTCCCTGCCCGCTGTCTTCGCCCGCTCACCCGAACATCCAATCGCCATCGCGCCCGCGCCGCGGCTCGCCGAGGCCTACGCGCCCGGCGGCCTCTATCGGGCCACCGAGGTGAACGGCGTGCCGTCGGGTGTCTTTCTAATCAACCTTCAAGACCCTTCGAATTGGCCGGCTTTCGCCCTGCCATCGCTCGCTTATCATGAAACCGCGCCCGGCCATCACACCGCAAGCGCCATTGCCGCCGAACATGGCCGGGTTCCGCCCCTGCTCCGGCTCATCTGGCGGCCCGCCTTCAGCGAAGGATGGGCGGTTTACGCCGAAACCCTCGCCGACGAGATTGGGGCTTACGCCGACGACCCAATCGGCCGGATCGGCTATCTGCAGTCTCTACTCTTTCGCGCAGCCCGAGTCGTCGCCGACACCGGCATTCACCACAAAAGATGGAGCCGCGAGGCGGCGATCGCGTATTTGACCGAGACAACCGGCCTGCCGGCCGCGATGATGGCCGATGAAGTCGACCGTTGCGCCGTTTGGCCTGGGCAAGCTGCCGGCTACGTCACCGGCTGGCAGACCATTCGGACCCTCAGAGCCCGTGCCGAAGGCGTGCTCGGCCCATCCTTCGACCTCGCCGCCTTTCACCACCTCGTCCTCGCCCGCGGCTCCCGACCGCTGCACGTCCTCGAAGCCGACGTCAGCGCCTGGTTGAGCGCTCAGCTTCCAGACGGCGGCTAATCCTTTACGCAGCGACAGCGAGCTGCTGCCTCGACCCCGCGCACACCGGGCTCAGGCCCGCTTCCAAATCGGCGATCTGCGCGCTCCGCGCAGCTGGGTCCATAGCCATAGCGATAAAGACAGCTTCCGCGCCAAAACGCTCCGCGTCATGGAGAGCCCAAAGCGCCTTCACATCGTGCGGGCGTCCAGAAAGCTCGATAATTTTCACAACGCGCAACCCATAGGCGGCAGGCGCGGCGAAGAGCGCGACCCCGGGGATGCGCGCCCAAGGGCTTTGCGCGTCGACGTGTGTGAAGGCGTATGCCTGTCCCGAAGCTCCGCAAAAGTTGACTTGCCCTGTCATGTTCTCTCTCCGTTCTGTTTGGCGTTTATATTCGCTTTTTGTTCTTCCGCAAGAGCTTTATTACTAACGAAACGTTAATTCGCTTGCTGCCATCGCCTCGGGCCTCTTCCAATCGCCGGTGAAAACAACGAGACTACGCGGATGACGACAGTGGCACGCGATCTTCGCGCATGCGGGCCGTGCGCTCCGGCGGATGTCGAGCAGGCTCTAGCGCTTGCGGAAGACCTCGCCGACCGGCGCGGCCTGCGCCTGACGCGAATCCGGCGGAAAGTGCTGCGTCTTCTCCTTGAGGCCCAGAACCCGTGCAAGGCGTATGACCTTCTGGAGCAATTGGATGGCGAGGGAGCCGCGAAACCGCCGACCGTCTATCGTGCGCTCGACTTTCTTCAGGAGAACGGTCTCGCCCACAAGATCGAGAGCCTTAACGCCTATGTCGCTTGCGGCCATGCCGGACATTCCCATTCCGCCGTCTTTTTGATCTGCGAGGATTGCGGCGGGGCCGAAGAGTTGCACGCCGTCGCCATCTCCGAAACGCTTCAGGCGGAGAGCCGATCGGCGGGATTCACGCTTAAGCGCTCCGTTGTGGAGGCGCGCGGGATTTGCCGGTCCTGCAGGCCCTGAGCCCGGCCGAGGCACCCTGGAGGAAGCGTTATGATTACCGTCTGGATGGGCAGCGCGAACACTTGGGATTGCGACGAGATGGGGCACATGAATGTGCGGGTCTACGTCGCCAAGGCGATGGAGGGGCTCGCGCGCATGGCGCACGCCTTCGAGATGCCCCATGCCTTCCGGCCGCATTCGCCATCGACGCTGCTGCCGGCCGACCAACATATCCGGTTTTTGCGGGAGGCGCGGCCCGGTCAGCCATTGGAAATGACGGCTTGCGTGCTCGACGTCGGCGAGCGCGACGCGGTGATCTATCAGGAGCTCCGACATGGCGATGGCGGAACCGCCGCCGCATTCCGGACGCTGGTGCGCCATGTGGAAGTGAAGTCGGCGCAGCCCTTTCCCTGGAGCGCCCGCAGCCGCGCCGCGCTTGAACGGTTGGCCGACAGCGCGCCGGCCCACACGGCGCCCCGCTCCATCGAGTGGCCGGGCCCTCGCCTCCCCGCCGAGGAGGCCACCCTTGAAGCGGCGAAGGCGGCCGGCGCGCCACTCATCGGACTGGGTGCGACACCGCCGGAACATGTCGGCCCGCACGGCCGACTACGCGCAGAATGGTTTATGGGACGGCTGTCGGACAGCGTTCCGAACCTCTTGGCCGATTGGCGCGCCAAGGTGGGCGGCGGCGTCGATGGCGCGGAATACGGCGCGGCCGTGCTGGAATACCGCCTTGTTTATCGCCGATGGCCGCAGGCGGGCGATCTCTTCGAAGTGCGATCAGGTCTCGGCGCAGTGGGCGAAAAGACCCACTCGCTTGTCCATTGGATTCTGGATCCGGTCTCAGGCGCGGCGTGGGCGACGGCCGAGGCCGTGGCCGTCACGTTTGATCTTGTGACGCGGAAAGTGATTCCGACTCAAGCCGAACAAATCAAAGAATTGCAGGCTTTGGCGCCGCCGGGGCTGGCGATCTGAAATCTCACCATTGGCCGCCTTCGATCAAGGACCGCTTGACGGGACCCTCGTCCGCGGGACTGAACCCTTCGACGAACCGCGCCAGATAGTCCGAAAACGCGTCGCGCACCGCATAAGGCGCCTCCATGGGCAGAAAGTGGGTCGACCCGCGAACGGTCTTCATCACGACGATCGGGCACTTCCGAACAAGACGTTCGGCGACTTTGTCCGTCATCACGGAATCCCGATCCGCGCGCAGAACGGTGATAGGAATGCGTTTGCGGAGAACCTTTGACAGGGCGCTCCAGGGGCGGTTGCGCTGGGCCGCAAACGTCTTCGCTTCCCATTTCGGGCTACAGAGCAACCGCCAGGGCTGCACCTCGTGCGCCGGACGCGTCGGGTCGATCCGGTCTAATCCGTCATGCAGGTAGTCATCAAGGAACGGCTCGCGCCAGGTCGAAAAGGCGCCGCGCCCCTTATAGGAGCTGCGTGCTTCCTCGAGCGATGGAAACTCCGGGCGCCGACGGCGCGCCACGCGCGACATCGGCGAGGCGTAGCGTCGAACAATGTGAGAGAACGGCGCGAGGTGGACGGCTCGGTAGAAGCCGGGTGGTAAGATTACTGGGTCCGCGAGCACCAGCCCCTTCACAAGATCCGGACGCTTGCCGGCGACCATCAGCGCAACGGTTCCGCCCATCGAGTGCCCCCCGAGCACCAGGCCGTCCGGCGCGTGCTTGTCGATCCAGGCGATCACATCGTTCCGAAAGCGTGTCCAGGACGGCAGCCGCCCCTCTTTCAGCGTCGTGCGCCCGTGGCCGCGTAAGTCGATCGCCGCGACCCGGGTTCGAAAACCGAGCGGCGCCAGGATCGATTGATAGGTCATGGCGTTGAAGCCCGTCGCGTGCAGAAATAGGGCGTCGATCGGCTTTACAGGGTCGCCGAACTCAATGCCGGCGACCAGGCCCTCGCCCGTCTCGTGGCGGAACCGCCTCATGCGTCGGCCGCTCCAAAAACGCGGCGCAAGAGCTCGGTCGTTCGCGCAGCCGGATCCTCTCGAATGCTGGCCTCCTCCTCGGCGAGGTAGAGGAAGACGCCATCGAGCCCGTACTGGACCGTTTGGCCGACGAAGTCAGCCCGCAAATCGCCGACGACCCCGCCTAAGCCGTTCTGCACGGCGACGGACTCGAGCGACTGAAAGGCCCCGATCTCGGCAAGCGCAGCCTCTATCGGCGGGCTGAAAGCCGATCGAAGCCTCGTCTCTGTTCGCGTCTTCAAGAAGTCGGTCGCGGCGGTGTCACCGCCGTTCAGGATGCCAAGAGCGTCCTGAAGCGTCATGGATCGCACCGCGTCGACCACGAGCGTCCGCGCTTCCGGCATGGCGGCCTCGGCCGCTCGGTTCATGCGGATTTGGAGATCGTCGAGCGGCCCCGAAAGGCCGACCCGGCGAAGTTGGCTTTGCGCGTCCGCCAACTGGCCGGGCAAGGGGATCCGGACGCGCGGGTCGCCGAAAAAACCATCCATCGCACCCAGCTGTCCTGCAACCCTCTCCGTCCCGATCTCCAGCGCCTGCCGCAGGCCCGCCTCGATTTCGGCAACGGCCAGCTGATCGGTCGCTTCAACCCCGCCGAGCCCGAAGCCGCCCAAGACGTCTGAGAAACCGCCAGCGCCGGAACGTGTTTCACATGCCGTCAAAGCGGCGGCGCATGCAACGCCCGCGATCCAACGCATACCTCACCTCCAAAGCCGCCGCTTCACGAGGTGAAGCTTAATTTCGCGCCGAGGTCAAAGCCCGGCTGCGCACTGGCGATATCCGCCCGTCGCAGCTACACTTTCCTAAATATTCAGAGGGATGCGAACGCCATGCTCAAAAAGACCTATGATTGCTTCACCGTCGAAATCGAAGACAAAATCGCCCACATCAAACTAAGCCGCGGCGACGCCCTGAATACGATGACGCGGGCGTTCTGGAACGAGCTTCCCGAGATTGTCGCGGCGATCGACGCAGACGCCCTCGCCCGCGTCATCGTCATCTCATCGAGCGGAAAACACTTCTCAGCCGGCATGGATTTGTCGGTGTTCGCCCAAGACGGCGCGGTCACCTCGCAAAAACGCGACCGGTACGTCGCCGCAGAGCAGTTCCGATCCAACATCCGGTTGATCCAATCGTCCTTCAATTGCCTTGAGGAGGCGCGGGTTCCCGTGCTCTTCGCGCTGCAGGGCGGGGTGATCGGCGGGGCCATGGACTTCATCTCGGCCGGCGACATTCGCTGGTGCACCCAAGACGCCTTCTTCTGTATCCAGGAGATCAACATCGCGATGACGGCCGATGTCGGCACCTTTCCCCGCCTGCAGCGCTTCATTCCCGAAGGCTGGGTGCGCGAGCTCGCTTATACGGGCCGCCGGCTTGGGGCCGAAAAGGCCCGCGACATCGGTCTTGTGAACGAGGTCTTCGAGACCCATGAGGCCATGATGGCGCATGTGATGTCGACGGCCCGGGAAATCGCCGCGAAGAACCCGGTCGCCGTAACAGGGTCCAAGGTGCTCATTAATTATGGGCGCGATCATTCGACGGCCGACACGCTCGACTATATCGGCGTCTGGAACGCCGCCATGCTGCCGGCGAGCCACATGCAGGAGGCGTTTTCAGCAAAAGCCGAAAAGCGCGAAGCGGACTTCCCAGATCTCCTGCCGCTCCGCCGCACTCCAATGTAGCCGGCCGCGTCAGTCGCTGGTCGCGACAATCCGATATACGGCCCGCGCGGCCAGAGCGGGTCGACCCTCCGCCATCGCGACGCCGCTTGCGAAAATGATCGTCCGCGTGCGGCGATCAATTCTGGGCTGAAAGAAAACCCGCTCGCCGGGCTTCGCCTCGCCCGTCACATCGATGCTCACCGAAACGGGTTCGATCCGGCCCGGCGCGGCCTCACCTTCAGCATGGGCCCGAATAACCCGAGAGATCAGCGCGGCCAGCACCTCGGCTTGCCACCCCGATCGCGAAACCATAGCCGAGGCGGCCCCCTCGTCACCGGCGAATTGAAGCTCGGCATAGGGGACGACGGCGTTGTCATAGTCGCTCATGCGCGATCCTTGCAGGTTCGATCATAGCGAGCGGTAACAAGGTGGGCGGAAAAGAAAAGGGCCGGTTCCAGAGGGGGATCTGGAACCGGCCGCAACGAGGCGGCTGGCCTGGCTCTATCGGGGGAAGGACGCCAGGTGCAGCGGGAAAGGGGGAAACCGGCTACAGCCCCAACCGCTTCACGACCCTTTTGCGACGACCGCGCTTTGAACGCCAATCACGGCTGTTCACGCAATCTTGCACTGGACCCAAGTGTCGGCTCAACGAAAACGGCCGCCTATGACAGCAGGCATACCGTATTGTTCTTTCAGGAAAATATTAGGCCGCAGCGGAAACGCGCTCGAGTTCGGCGTCCCGGTCCGACCCCAAGAGGTCGCCCAGATGACCGAAGCCGGTCAGCCCGTACTCCCGGTCGGCATAGGCGGCGACGCAAGGCAGAAGCTTGCCGATCTCCGCGTGGCCGAGACCTTGGGCGTGCAGCTCGCGCACCATGCTGGCCGCGACATAGCGGCGACCGCCAGGGGTCTGTTCGATTAAACGAGCGATGACGCCGTTCGCAGCGCCGATTTCGAAGCCCACCTTGGCCGCCAGGGTGCGGGCGCCTGGCAACCGCTTGAACAGCGCCTCGGCGAAAGGCGACCCCTGACGCTCCGCGGCGTTCAGCACCACGCCCAAGGCCGCTCGCGCCTTGGTTTGGGTGAGGCCGGTCTCGCCGGCGATATCGCGGATCAGGTCTTTCAGCATTGCGAGGTCTCCTTGGCGTCTCTCAACTAGACGCTATTACCTCACGGCCGCCTTGCGCGATGGTTACCAGACCGGCCTGATTCGTTCATTTTCACCGGTCTTTCGTTAAACGCCGTAAACCTCGGGTTACCGGATTCACGGATTTTATTAACCAAGAGCGGCGGCCGACGGAAAAGGGCCGCGCTTATCCTTGGACAGATACGGCCCGCCGACCGGAAAAAGCGGGCGCCAAACCCGAAATCGACGCGGTTCGCCGCCGATCGTGCGCCTTCGCCCCGCACGCGCCCCTTGCGCCGATGTCAACACGCGCAACACTGAGGCCCATGATCCGAATCGGTCTTCTCGGCGCAGCCAAGATCGCGCCCAAGGCGCTCTTCGAGCCGGTCGCCCGGCGAAAGGATGTGAAGGTCACCGCCCTCGCCTGCCGCGACGTCGATCGCGGCCGGGCCTTCGCGAAAGACTTCGGCGTTCCGCACTTGGAGACCGATTACGGCGCGCTGGTTCGACGCAGCGACGTCGACCTCGTCTACAACGCCTTGCCGCCCAGCCGGCACGCCGACCTCTCGATCGCCGCAATCGAGGCCGGGAAGGCCGTCTTATGCGAAAAGCCGTTCGCCATGAATTCCGATGAAGCCGAGCGCATGGCCGCGGCGGCCGCCGTCGCGCGTCGGCCGCTCGTCGAAGCCTTCCACTATCGCTACCATCCCGTTTTCTCGCGCATTCTCGCCCTCCTCGCCGACGGCGCGATCGGCGCGATCCGCACCGTCGAAGCCCGCTTCACCGCCCCCATTCCGTTCCGCGAAGACGAGCTGCGCCATATGCCGGAACTTGGCGGCGGCGCGCTGATGGATCTCGGCTGCTATCCCGTCCACTGGGCGCGCACAGTGGTGGGCGAGGAGCCGCGGGTCATGGCGGCTGTGGCCAGGACGGGTCGGCCGGGCGTCGATATCGACCTCAGCGCCGAACTTCACTTTCCAAGCGGTGTGAAGGCGAAGATCCACACGGCGATGACGCCGGAGGCGAAGCGGGTCGCAGACCTCTCCGTGCGCGGCGTCTCCGGCGCCTTGCACGTGGTAAACCCCCTCGCCCCGCAAATGGGCCACGAGATCCGGGTCAGCCGCGGCCTCGCCACCGAGACGATCATCATCGACGACAAGACCACCTACGACCACCAGCTGGCCCACATGATCGAGGTGATGGAGGGACGCGCCGCGCCGCTGACGGGCGGGGCAGACGCCGTCTTCAACATGCGCGCCATTGATGCAATCTACCGCGTCGCCGGCCTTAATCCGCGGGGGCGATCGTAGGATGGAGTCGCTTCTCTCGGAGGTTCGGGCTTGCACGATCTGCGAGGGCCTGCCGCTTGGTCCGCGCCCGATCCTGCAGGCCTCGGCGATGGCCCGGGTTCTGCTGGTCGGCCAGGCGCCCGGGCGCATCACCCACGAAAAAGGCCGCCCCTTCGACGACCCCTCGGGCGAGCGCCTGAGGGATTGGCTAGGGGTCGATCGCGCGACCTTCTACGACCCCCGAAGGTTCGCGATCATCCCCATGGGCTTTTGCTACCCCGGCACTGGCAAGGGCGGCGACCTGCCGCCGCGCCCCGAATGCGCGCCTGCGTGGCGCCAGCGGCTGCTCGCCGCGTTGGAACAGGTCGAGCTCACCCTGGTGATCGGCCAATACGCCCACGACTGGCACCTTGGCGCGGCGAAACGAAAGACGCTTCGAGAGACGGTCGCCGCCTGGCGGGAGTTTTGGCCCGACCGTTTGCCCCTGCCCCATCCCAGCCCGCGGAACATCCGCTGGTTCAGGCAGAACCCGTGGTTCGAGGCCGACATTCTGCCCGAGCTTAAAACGCGGGTCGGCGAGCTGATTTCCTGATCCGCCGGCGACGGGTTATGATCTCATCGAATAGAAAAGGAGGGCCGACATGGCCACTGGGCGGGCGATCCTATTCGTGCTGGCGTGTTTTTATCTCTACGGGGCGGGCGTGCATGCCGCGAACATGCTGAGCCTCACCGGGTTTGACTGGGGCGCCGCGCCCTTGAAATGGCAGGCCCTGGACGTCGTCTATCTGCTCGTCGATCTTGCGGTGGTCATTCTCCTCTTCAGCGGCGAGAAGCTGGGCGCGGTCCTGCTGGCGGCGGCGGCGGCGAGCCAGATCCTCCTCTACACCCTCGGCCGCGACTGGATCCTAAACGTGCCGCCGGCCTTCGCCCCAAGCGCCGAGCAGAAGAGCTATCTCAGCGCCCTGGTCGGTTTCCACATCGTGTCGTTGGGCCTCGTCGGCCTTGCGCTTTGGCTGATGAGAGACGGGTGGGCCCCAGAAACGCCGCCAGCCGCCGGCTGACCGCCTCGGTCCCCGAAAGCTCGCATTCCCAAATCACCAGCGCCGACCACCCCATGCCCGCAAGCGCTTGAAGATTGGCTGCATCGCGGGCCTTGTTCCTGGCGAGCTTCTCCGCCCAATAGCCGGTATTGGACCGCGGCCGCCGCCCCCCGCGGCAGCCCGGCCGTTCGCAGCCATGCCAAAAGCAGCCGTGGACGAAGACGGCCTTTCGGCGAGTCTTCAAAACGATGTCGGGCCGGCCCGGCAGCCCCTTGCCCTGGAGTCGATAACGGTAGCCCATGGCATAGAGGAGGCGGCGCACGGCCCATTCCGGCCCTGTGTCCCGGCCCTTCACCTTGGACATCACGTTGGACCGCTTGGTTTTTGTGAAAACGTCAGCCATCGGGCCGAGCTTCGGCGCGCCGCGGCAAAAAGAAAAGGGCCGGCGCGTCGCCGCGCCAGCCCTTCTTTCCCTCAGCGGATTTCGCGCCCTTGAAGAAACCGCCGGCTACTCCGCCGACTGGAGACCCTCGAGATCCGCCTGCGGCTTGCGCGTATTGCCTGACCCGATCTTAATCTGCGCCGGCGTGTCGGACCGGATCGCATAGCGGTGGATCAACTCGTCCCATTCCATGACCAACGTCCCGCCCGTCGCTTCATGCTGCCTCTCCCATGCCGCCAGGAGGTCGAGGGAGGCATGGTCGATATGGTCGAGCTTCTGCACGTGGACATGGACCTCGTCGCCGGCGGGGATGGCCTCCAACGCCTCGCTGAGCTTTGGGATGGAGAGGAAGGTCGCCGCCCCGCACAGGGTGAGATCGGTGCGTTTCGCATCGGCGTCGCGCGAGTGGTCGACGCCGAGATAGGAGAACGTGTAGACGATTTTGACAAGCGCCAGCACAAGGCCGATCAGAACGCCGGTGAGAAGGTCCACCGCCACGATGCCGAGCAAGGTCGCGAAGTAGATCGCAAGCTCCATGCGCCCAAACTGGGCGATCTTTCTGATCTGCGCGAGATTGATCAGCTTGTAGCCGGTGTAGACGAGGATCGCGGCCAGGACCGACATCGGAATGTTGCTGAGAAGCCAAGGCAACGCGGCGACGGTGGCGAGGAGCCACACCCCGTGCAGGATGGCCGACAGACGCGTCGTCGCCCCGGCCGCCACGTTTGCGGACGAGCGTACGATCACGCCGGTCATCGGCAGGGCGCCGACCGCGCCGCAGATCAGGTTGCCGACGCCCTGGGCGCGCAGTTCTTGATTGTAGCGCGTGCGGGGGCCGGTGTGCATCTGGTCCACCGCCGTCGCGCAGAGCAGGGTCTCAGCGCTTGCGACGAAGGCGAAGGCGAGGCCGAGGATGAGGATGTTCGGGTCGGTTAGGGCCTGGGCGAGCGCCGCAGCCGTCGGCATGTTAAGCGAGTCGGCGATGTTCGCCGGCACGTCCACCCGCGCGATCGGCAATTGAAGAAGGGCCGCGGCCGCCGAACCGACGACCACCGCCAGCAGCGGCGCCGGGATCGCCGCCAGTGCGGCGGGCTTGAACCGGTTCCAGGCGATGATGGTGAGGATCGTCAGAATGCCGACGCCGGCGGCGATGTGATGCGTGTCGCCGACCATTGGAACCACGGCGTCCATCATCGACCGAGGGATGCCGAACACGTTGGCGAGGCCTTTGCCGGGGGGCGATGCGTCCAGCATAACGTGGAACTGTGAGGTGAGAATCAAGACGCCGATGCCCGCCAGCATGCCGTGGATCACCGACGGCGAGATTGCGCGAAACCACTGACCGAGCTTAAAAATACCGGCCACGAGTTGCACGCTCCCGGCGATGAGGCCGACAACGCCGAGCATGGCGAGACCGTAATCTTGGATCAATTCGAGCACGAGCACCGCCATGCCGGCGGCCGGACCGGAGACCTGAAGCGGCGAGCCTGCAAGCGAGCCGACGACCAGCCCGCCGACGATCCCGGTGATCAGCCCCAAAGCCGGCGGTGCGCCCGATGCGATGGCGATGCCCATGCACAATGGCAGCGCGACCAAGAACACAACGAGCGAGGCGAGGATATCATTCGACCGCGCAGCAAGGCTCCATTTGGAAGCGGAAGCGGGTGCGGTTTCGGTGCTCATGGGAGGGTTCCTTCAGAGGGCACGATCTTCTTTAAACGGCGTTGCAATATCAAGTCCGTGAATTAGCGCTATCCGTTGCGTTGACCACAACTGCCGCGTGGCTCGCGACAAAAATAAGGGCGGTCCGCACCCTGGGCGCCTTCCCGAAGCCTTCGCCCAACTTAGAACGATGTTCCCTGCCAGGATATCCCGTGGGCGCACCGCCGACCGAACCGCCTGCCGTTTCATTCTCGCCGTGCGTCAAACCATCTGACGTCGAACAGGCCGCAGCCGCTCGTCAAGTCGCGCCGAGAAATGAGAGATCACGTCGCCGTGAAAGCGTCTCCGGAACGCACAGCCCCTTTGAAACCACCGCGAAGCAGCTATCGGTATGGGCGGAACGGGAGGATGAAGATGGCGGAGACGCTGATCGTGGTGCCGGCGCGGTTCGGGTCGTCCCGTTTCCCGGGCAAGCCGCTCGCCGATCTCGCCGGCCGGTCGATGGTCACCCGGGTCGCGGCCCGAGCCCGAGCCGCCGCCGAGACCCTGGCCGACGCCCGCGCCGTGGTCGCCACCGACGATCACCGGATCTCCGACCATTGCGCGGCGTCGGGGTTTGAGGCGGTGCTGACCGACCCAGGCTTGGCCTCGGGGTCCGACCGCGCGCTGGCGGCCGCCGAGCGGCTCGGCGTGCGCCCCGGCCTCATTGTGAATTTGCAGGGCGACGCGCCTTTCACCCCGATCGCCCATGTCCGCGCGGTCGTGGAGGCTCTCAGCGGCGGCGACGCCGACGCGGCAACGCCTGTCATCCGGCTCGACTGGCCGGCTCTCGACGCGCTGCGCGCGGCGAAACAGTCGACGCCCTTCTCCGGCACCACCGCGATTGTGGGCCAGGACGGGCGCGCGATCTGGTTCTCGAAAACCATTCTACCCGCCATCCGAAACGAGGCGGCGCTTCGCGTTCGGGGCCCGCTCTCTCCCGTCCGACGACATGTCGGTCTCTACGCCTATCGATACGAGACCCTCGCCTGGTTCGTCTCCGCGCCCGAGGGCGCTTACGAGCGGACGGAGGGCCTTGAACAGTTAAGGCTCTTGGAGAACGGCCGGTCGATCGCTTGCGTCGACGTCGGCGCCCCGGAAATCTCAACCGGCGGGATCGATACGCCGGAAGACCTCGCGCGCGTTCAGCGGCTTGTGGCCATTCATGGCGATCCCGACCGGGGGCTGTTCGATGCCTAGGCTGATCATCTTGCGCCACGGCAACACGTTCGACCCGGGCGAGGTCGTCACCCGCGTCGGCGGGCGGACGGATCCGCCGCTGTCGAAAAGCGGGCGCGCCCAGTCCGCGGCCGTCGCCGAAGCTTTGGCAGGCCGTGGATTCGCCATCGGCCGGATTCTGTCCTCGCCCCTCGCCCGCGCGGTTGAGACGGCGGAGGCGGTGCGCGCCAGGCTTGCGCCGGGGCTTGCGATCGAGCGCGCCGAGGCCCTGCGGGAGATCGACTACGGCCCTGATGAGAACAAGCCGGAGGCGGACGTCGTCGCGCGTGTCGGCGGGGACGCGCTCGCAGCGTGGGACGCTCACGCCATCCCCGCGCCCGGTTGGATCGTGGATCCGCAATCGCTGATCGCAGCCTGGCGCGCGCTTTTCGCCGATGTCGCAAAGGCGAGCGGCGACACGCTGGCCGTCACCTCCAACGGGGTTGCACGGTTTGCACTGGACGCCGCCGACCTTGTCCCCCCGGACGCCCCGCGCAGACTGAAAACGGCCGCCTTCGGCATTGTCGAGGCGGGCGCCGGCCCCTGTCGCGTGACCGATTGGAACCTGCCGTGCTAGCCCAGACCGCATGAGGCCGCTGGCCGGCCGGAGCGCTATCGCGTAGGTAACCTGCTGGCGATTCACGGTCGGCAAGGACGCTGGCGAAGCCGACACCGCGGCGATGGGATGGATAAGTTGGTGGATGACGTGACGGCGGGAAAAGCTGTCCTCGACATCGAAATCAAAGCGCTCGCTGCGCTGCGCGACAGCCTCGATCAACGGTTCGAAGCGGCGGCCCGCTTGATCGCCACGGCGCCCGCCTATGTGATCGTCACAGGCGTCGGCAAATCCGGCCATATCGGCCGAAAGATCGCCGCGACCTTCGCCTCCACCGGCACGCCGTCCTTCTTCGTCCATCCGACCG
>CAYYNG010000010.1:0-14430 GCA_964472435.1 uncultured Hyphomonadaceae bacterium
CCGGTCACGAAGGTTCCATGGCGACGATCCACGCGAACAATCCGCGCGATGCGATCACCCGTCTCGAACAAATGGTCGCTATGGGCGGCATGAAGATTTCGGAAGCGGCGATCCGCGGCCAGATCGCCTCGGCCGTGAATCTGATCGTCCAAGCCACCCGGCTCTCCGACGGTTCGCGGAAGGTCATCAGCGTGGCTGAGATCACCGGCATGGAAGGGCCGGTGGTGCAGATGCAAGAGGTTTTCAAGTTCGAGCGCACGCATACTGGCGACGACGGCAAGGTGCATGGCGCGTTCAAAGCGACCGGGATCCGACCGAACTATCTCGATGAGATGGAGCGGCGCGGCGTCCGCCTGCCGATGGAGATCTTCGATCCAACGAGGCCGCTTGATGTTTGCTGAGTTCTTCGAAGACGCCGATCCCGTCGCCTTTATTGTCTATGTCGCGCTTTTTGCTGCGGGTTTCGCCGCGGTGCAGGCGGTGATGGGCCTCGCCGGCCGCGTTCAAGAAAAGTCGGCGATGAACCAGCGCCTCAAACTGCATCGGGAGGGCGATTCGGTTGAAGCGGTGATCGGTCTTCTGCGCAAGCGCCGGGCGCTGAACGCCGAGGGCGAGTTTGCGCTGCCGGTCCGCTGGTTTAATCAACTGGTCACGCGCTCCGGGCTCGCCTTTCAGCCGGTCCGGTGGGCTGCGCTATCGGCCTTGGTCGCCGGGCTCGCCGGCGGCTTTGCTTGGTACAAGACGACAAGCGTTCTGCTGGGCGCCGGTCTGGCGGCGGCGCTCTTTATCGGCGCGCCGATCTTCGTCCTCTCGACCCTCGGCTCGCGGCGCGCGGCGGCGCTTTCGGCCCAGATGCCGGATGCCCTCGGCGTAGTGGTTCGCAGCCTCGAGGCGGGCCACCCCGTCCCCTCGGCGATCGCGCTGGTCGGCCGCGAAATGCCCGATCCGGTGGGTTCTGAATTCGGTCTGGTGGGCGATGAAATGGCGTACGGCGCCTCCATGGGCGATGCGGTCTCGCGGTTTGCGCTCCGCTCGTCGGATCCGGACGTCGACCTCTTTGTCGCGACGGTGCGTCTGCAGGAGCAAACCGGCGGCAACCTCGCCGAGCTTCTCAAAGTCAACGCCGACGCCATCCGAGAGCGGCAGATGCTGCGGCTGAAGGTGAAGGCGTCGTCATCGGAGGGCCGGGCGTCGGCGATGATCCTCACCTCCGCGCCCTTCATCGTCGCCGGCGTGATCCATCTCACAAAGCCCGAATTCTACGGCGACGTGATGCACATACGCTCTGTGCAGTATGCGTTCGCCGGCTTCGCCGTTTGGATGTTCATCGGCAACATGATTATGCGCCGCATGATCGCGTTCCGGGTTTAGGAGGCCGTCCGTGCAGATCGACCAAGACACCCTCGGCTTTGTTCTCACCGGCGCGGCCGCCCTGGTCGTGATGGCGCCGGGGCTGTTCGTGTTTATCCGCAGCGTGCGGACGAACGAGCGTGTGGCGACCCGTCTCGGCGCACGCGCGCGCGCCGCCAATCCGGCCGCCGCGAAGACGCCGGGTGCCACGAAGGCCGATGAGCCGCCGAAATGGCTGAAATATTTCAGCGGCGGGCCGATCGCCGATCTAACCAATATCAGCGCGGTGAAATTTCAGCTGATGAAAGCGGGCTATCTGAACAAGTCGGCGGTGTCCTGGTACTATTTCGCCCGGTTCTTTGCGATCGTGTTCCCTCAGCTCGTATTGTTGGCGGCCCTTCCGTTCACCAAAAGCTGGCCGGAGAACGGCGCGCTCATCGCCTCTGTCTTGTTGGCCGGGCTTGGTCTGATCGCGCCCGAACGGTTCGTTGAGAGCCGGATCCAAAAACGGAAGCTCGAATACACCGAAGGCTTCCCCGACATGATGGATTTGATGGTCGCCTGCATCGAGGCCGGGCTCAGCCTCGACGCCTCGGTTCAGCGGGTCTCCGATGAGATCGTGAACCGATACCCGAACCTCGCCATGCACCTGCAGATCATCGCTTTGGAGCTGCGGGCCGGCCGTTCGCGCCAGGATGCATGGAAAAACTTCGCCGACCGATTGGATCTTGAGGAGGCGACATCGCTCGTCACGATGCTGCGTCAATCCGAGGAGATGGGCTCGAGCCTGGGCCAAACCCTTCGCATTTTCTCATCAGACATGCGCCGCCGCAGGATCCTCGCCGCGGAGGAGAAAGCGCTCGCGCTTCCGGCGAAGATGACGGTGCCGCTGATCGTGTTCGTGTTTCCAGTGCTGTTAGGCGTTCTTGTGCTGCCAGCCGGGGTCAAGCTCTCCCAAGCGTTTGAAAGCATGGGCTAGGGCGCACCCAGACCTTGAAGCCGGGGTGAAACCGACGTCTTCTGCCCGCAAAATGAAAGACAGCGGGAGGAGGCCGGCTATGGCGGGCGAGCATGGACCCCTGACAGGGCTGAAAGTCATCGACATGTCGTCGGTCGTGATGGGCCCGTTTGCAACGCTGATCCTCGCCGATCTCGGCGCCGAGGTGATTAAGATCGAGCAGGGCGGCAAAGCGATGCCGGGCGACACCATGCGCTATGCGGGGAAATCCCCGACGGGCGATCTCGGCCCTATCTTCACAGCGCTTAATCGAAATAAGTCGTCGGTCTCGCTGGACGCGAAATCCGAGCGAGGGAAGGCCGCGCTCGAAAAGCTGCTCGCGGGGGCGGACGTGTTCTTCCACAATGTCCGAATGGCCGGCATGGAGCGGCTCGGCTTCGGATACGAAACGGTCAGATCGTTGAAGCCCGATATCGTCTACGTCCACTGCGCCGGCTTCGGCGAGGGCGGCCCCTATTCGGACCGGCAGGCCTATGACGATTTGATCCAGGCGGTGTCGGGATATGCCGATCTCTATCGCCTGCGGTCGGGCGGCGACCCAAGCTACGCTCCGTCGCTCGTCGCCGATAAAACCGTGGGGCTCTTTTCCGTCTACGCGACGCTTGCAGCGCTCTACCATCGGGAGAAGACAGGAGAGGGGCAGTTCGTCCAAGTGCCGATGTTTGAAAGCTTCACCTTCTTCAACATGGTGGAGAATCTCTATGGCCGCACCTTCGACCCCCGGCAGGGAAAAATGGCCTATTCGCGGTCTATAAACGCCCGCCGCAGGCCTTATCCGACAAAAGACGGCTATATCGCCGTCGTCCCCTATAGCGACGACCAATGGGCGCAATTCTTTGAGATGGGCGGGCGGCCCGGCGTCTTCGACGATCCGCGTTTCTCCTCCTACAAGGCGCGGACGGAGAATGTCGGGGCGCTTTACGAAATCATCGAAGAGGTGGCGGCCACGAAAACCACCGGCGAATGGCTCGATCTTCTCGCCGCGGCGCAAATCCCGGCGATGCGATACAACGCCATGCCGGACGTTCTCGAGGATCCGCACCTCGACGCCGTCGGCTTCTTCACGACGCGCGAACACCCCGAGGCGGGGCCGTACCTGTCGATGCGCCACCCGGTTCGGTTCTCCGGGACCCCGGCGGCGATGCGGTCGGACGCTTCGGTTTTCGGCGCGGAGACCGAATATGTGCTTCGCTCGCTTGGCCTCGGCGCTGACGCGGACTAAGCGGCGGGCATGACCTTCGCGTCGATCCCGTTTCTCTTCTACTTCCTGCCGATCTTCCTGGCGGCATATTTTGCAAGTCCGTGGAAGAATGCGGCGCTCTTGACCGCCAGCTTGATTTTCTACGCGTGGGGCGAGCCGATCTATATTCTGGGGCTCGTCATATCGATCCTTGTCAATCACGCGATCGGGCAAGCCCTCGTCGGCGGCCGCCGAAGCTGGATGCTCGCCCTGGGCGTGGGGGCGAACGTCGCGGCCCTCGCCGTCTTTAAGTATGCTGGCTTCATCCTGTCCGGCGCTGCGGGCTTCGGTGGACCGGATGCGGCCTCGCTGCCGTTCGCAACGCATCTGCCGCTCGGGATCTCCTTCTACACGTTTCAGGCGATCAGCTTTCTGGTCGACACCTATCGCGGCGACGCCCGGCCGTCCCGACGGGTCCGCGACACCGCGCTTTATATCGCGATGTTTCCCCAACTCATCGCCGGCCCCATCGTACGGTTTCAAACCGTGGCGGCGCAGATCCAGCGGCGCGAGCACAGCTACGCCCGGTTCGCCGACGGGGCGGGCCAGTTCGTGCAGGGACTGGCGCAGAAGGTTTTGTTGGCGAACGCCTTCGCCGTGCCCGCCGACGCCGCGTTCGGGGCCGATCCCGGCATGCTAGGCGCCGCCGCCGCCTGGCTCGGCCTCGCCGCCTATATGCTGCAGATTTACTTCGATTTCGCCGGCTACTCGAATATGGCGCTCGGCTTGGGGCGCATGATGGGCTTTGATTTTCCTCGGAATTTCGATTTCCCTTACGTCTCGCAATCGGTTACCGAGTTCTGGCGCCGGTGGCATATGTCTCTGTCGCGTTGGTTCCGCGACTATCTCTACATTCCCCTTGGCGGGAACCGGCGCGGCCGTTGGACCACTTACCGCAACCTTTGGATCGTCTTTCTTCTCTGCGGCCTCTGGCACGGTGCGGCGCTGGCGTTCGTCGCCTGGGGCGCCTATCACGGCGCGCTGCTCGTCTTGGAGCGCACACGGTTCGGAAGCTGGCTGGGGGCTGCGCCGCGGCCGCTGCGCCACCTCTACCTTCTGCTTGTCGTCATGTTGGGCTGGACGCCGTTTCGAACCGAGGATCTCGGCGCCGCTTGGTCCTATTACGGAGCGCTCCTCGGCCTCCACGGCGTCGACGCCGCTTTCTCCGAGGTCTATGCGCCGGGCCTCGAGACCGTCTTCCTCATCGGAGCGGTCGTTGCGCTTTGGCCCATCATCGGATCCGCCAACCGGTCTCTCAGCGGTTGGCTGGGCGCGCGCGGCGGCGAGGGCGGTGCGATTGCAATCCGTTACGGTTCGACCGCCGCGCTCGGGGGCCTGCTCGTCGTCTGCGCGGCCGAGCTCGCAAGCGGCGCCTATAACCCGTTCATCTACTTCCGGTTCTGATGTGACCCAGCCGCCCGGACACCCGCTCGCCGATCGGCTCGTCGCGCTCGCCTTTATGGCGTTGATCTCCACGCCGCTGGTCGTGCACCTCGCCGCCCCGGCGTCGACGGCCACCGGGCTTGAGAACCGGGCGCTGGCCGAGCGGCCGGATTGGCCCGGATCGACAGCGGAGTGGCGGTCGCTGCCCGAGGATTTGAACGCCTGGCTCAGCGACCGGTTCGGCCTTCGACGCGAGCTGATCAGTCTCGGCGCACGCCTTGCCTGGCTGACGCGGCCCGAAGGCAATCAGCGGGCGGTGCGCGGCGAGGACGGCTGGCTCTTCGGCGGCATGAACAACGCGCTCGCGATGCACAAAGGGCTGTTTCCGTTCGCGCCGGGCGAAGCGCGGACATGGCTGGCGGGCGCCGAAGCGATTGCGGACGCTTCGGCCGCCGCGGGCGCGGACTTCGCGGTTCTTCTGCCGCCGAACAAACACTCGATCTATGGGGGTCGCCTGCCGCGGCATTCGCCCCGCGTCGGTGGCGAAACGCGTCTCGACGTTCTGATGCGGCTTGGAGGAGACGCTGGGCTCTTAATGGTGGACCCTCGCCCGGCCCTGATCGAGCAGAGCCCGTTCGAGAAAGTCTTCTACCAAACCGATTCCCATTGGACGGATTTCGGCGCCTATCTCGGAGCACAGGCCTTGGTCGAAGCGCTCATGCGGCGGGGCGTGCCGGCCCGGCCGTTGCCGCTCGACGAGTTGGATCGGACCACCGTGGATGACTTCCGCGGCGATCTTTACGGCCTCTTGGGCGAGGCGGACGGCGCGCCTGAAACGGTGGACTTGCTGGCCGCGCGGCGGCCGACGCCGCATCGGAGGGAGGAGCTGGACGCGTTCGACTGGCGGGTATTCGACGCCTATCGCCTGCGGGCGGAGCCGAGCGGCCGGCCGCGCCTCCTCCTGATCGGCGACTCGTTCGGTCTCATCATGCTGAAATTCCTGATCGAGTCTTTCGACGAAGTGACCTTCGTCCATTATCGGGGCGGCGAGGTTCCATTGGCCGCCATCGAGCCCGGGCGCTACGATGTCGTCGTCTTCGAGATGGTCGAGCGGATGTTGAGCTATCCGCTCCGCCCAGATGCTAGTCCGATGGAAACGGCGGATTGACCGGGTGCCAGTCGCTGAACTCGGTGCACATCCTGTCGCCGGGGTTTGGCGCTGGACGCGCGGGCGCGGTGAGAGTTCGACCGCGGTCGGTGCGCGCCGAGTGTTCGTCGGCCGGCCGAGTGAATTCGCTGAGCGTGGCGATGATGTGTTGAAGCATTCGGCTCTCTCTCGCGTTGCGGCCCCCATCCGTTTGGCGATGAGACCATGGAAAGCTGAAGGGTCTCTCTAGATTGAGCCGAATTTTTTGCGAATACGGCGCTTTTTAAGGATGAATCAGGCTTCGAACGCCACATCTCCGCCCACGATTGACCACAGGACCCGGCCTTGAAGCCGCCGCCCGTCGAACGGTGAATTCGTTGAGCGCGACCGCAGCTTTTCGCGATCGCACGCCCAAGGCTTGTTTGGATCGAAGAGAATGAGATCGGCCGGCGCGCCCTTCGCCAGGCGGCCCTGGGGCAGATCGACGAGGTCCGCCGGCCCCGAAGTGAGCGGCCGCAGCGCTTCGAGCAGATTGAGGGGGCCGTCATGCACAAGGCTCAGCATCGCCGCGAGGGTCGTTTCGAGCCCGGCTGCGCCAAAGGCGGCTTCGGCGAAGGGCAGGCGCTTGGCCTCAGGCGGCTGGGGATCGTGGGCCGAGACGACGGCGTCGACTGTTCCGCGCTTGACGCCTTCGATCAGGGCTTGGCGGTCGTCTTCCGATCGAAAGGGCGGAGACGTTTTGCAATAGGTGAGGTAATCGCCGACGTCGCGCTCATTGAAAAAGAGATGATGCGCGGCGATCGTGCAGCCGACGTCAACGCCGCGGGCCCGGCCCTCGTCCACGAGCGCCAGCGTCCGCGCGGTCGAGGCTTGGTCGACGACCAAACGGCCGCCCGTCGTCTCAGCCAGCGTGATGTCCCGGGCGGCGGCGATCCACTCGGCGTCCGCCGCCATGCCGGCAAGGCCCATGCGCGCGGCGAGTGGGCCGGCATTCATAACGCCCGCGCCGACCAGGGCTGCGTCCTCCGCGCGCGAGAACACGGTCGCGCCCAAGCTAGCGGCGTATGCGAGCGCGCGTTTCATCAGCGCGGCGTTGCCCACAGGGCGGTCGCCATTTGAAAAGAAGAGGGCGCCGGCGGCCCGCATCATGCCCAGCTCGGCCATGCCTTCGCCCCTGAGGCCTTGGGTCAGGGCCCCCGCGGGATGGATGCGGTTGACGCCGGTCTCGGCGCCTTGGCGGAGGATGAATTCAACAAGGGCGATGTCGTCGATCACCGGGTCTGTGTCCGGCATGACGACCATGGTCGCGACCCCGCCGGCGACGGCGGCTGCCGATGCGGTGGCGAGGGTCTCGCGGTGCTCTTCGCCGGGTTCGCCGGTTTTGACGCGAAGGTCGATCAGCCCGGGCGCGAGCACGTACCCGGCGCAATCGACGATCCTGTCGGACCCGTGCGGCGCTTCGACGAGCCCAGGGCCTGCGTCAAGGATGGCTCCGTTCTCGACCAGGACGCCTCCCGGCGCATCCGTGTTCGAAGCGGGATCCACCAGTCGGGCGTTGATATACGCGGTCTTCATGAGGGCTCCCCTGCAAGCAGGTGCAGCGCGGCCTCACGCACCGCAACGCCCATTTCAACCTGTTCGGTGATCACCGATTGCGGCCCGTCGGCGATCGCGCTTTCGATCTCCACCCCGCGGTTCATGGGCCCGGGGTGCATGACCAAAGCGTCCGGCGCCGCGCGCGCCAGCCGCTCCGCCGTCAAGCCGTACAGCTGGAAATACTCCCGCCGCGAAGGCAGATAGGCGCCGTCCATGCGTTCGAGCTGCAGGCGCAGCATCATCACGACATCGACCCCCTCCAGCGCGTCGTCCATGTCGGTGAAGGTGGCGGCGGCGCCCCAGGTCTCGGCCCCCGGCGGCATCAAGGTGCGCGGGGCGACGAGGCGCACTTGAGCGCCGAGAAGATGCAGGGCGAGACAGCTTGATCGTGCGACGCGGGAATGGGCGATGTCCCCGCAAATCGCAACGTGGAGCCCCTCGATCCGGCCTTTTCGGCGGCGGATGGTCAGCGCGTCGAGCAGCGCTTGGGTCGGATGCTCATGGGCGCCGTCGCCGGCGTTGATCACCGCGCAATCCACCTTGCGCGAGAGGAGCTTCACACCGCCCGACGCCGAATGGCGGATGACGATCACGTCCGGCCGCATGGCGTTAAGGGTCATCGCCGTATCGATCAGCGTTTCGCCCTTTTTGATGGACGAGGCGGCGACCGGCATGTTCACAACGTGCGCGCCAAGCCGTTTGGCGGCGATCTCGAAACTCGACATCGTTCGGGTCGAATTCTCAAAGAAGAGATTGACGACCGTCTTGCCGATGAGCCGCTGCTCCAGGCGCTCGCCCGCCCGTGTCGCCTCCGCATAGGCCTCTGCAAGATCAAGAAGCGCGGTGATGTCGAGCGGGTGGAGGCCGTCGATTCCAAGAAGATGGGGGTGGGGGAACGTGTAAGCGGTGGTGTCAGCGGCCATATGCCCATCCCGATTTGCCGCGGTTTAGGCCGGGTGTGCAGGGAGGGCAAGCCTCAGGCGCCCGCACGCAAGGCGAAGCCGAAGACGAGCGGCATCGAAACGGCGGCGAGCACGGTTTGAACCGCGATCAGGTTCGCCGCCAATGGGGCGTCGCCGCCGAGCTGGCGGGCGAGGATGTAGCCGTTGGTCGCTGTGGGCGTTGCGGCGGCGATGGCGACGATGGCGAGATCGGCGCCGCCGAGGTCGAGGGCTGCGGCGCTTGCGATCGCGATCGCGGGCAGAAGCAATAGCCGCACGAGCGACCAGGCCAGTGTTCGTCGGCCGGCCCGGCGCAGCGCCGAAAGATCGACCCCAGCGCCCGCGGTGAGCAGCCCGAGCGCGATGGTCGCCGCGCCAAGGGTCTCGAGCAGCCGGTCGGCGGGGCCTGCAGGTGCGAGCCCGGTCGCGTTCAGCGCGCCGCCCAGTGCGCAAGCGGCGATCAACGGATTTCGCAGAACCTCCCAGGCGAGCGGCCGCGCCGTCCGCTCTTGGCGGCCGCTGAATCGGGTCAGCGCGGCGACCGAAAGCAGATTCGCCGTGGGGATCATCGCTGCGGCCGCCACCGCCATGAGGGCGAGTCCCTCTGCGCCGTAAAGCCCCCCCGCGAGGGACAGAGCGACAAACGTGTTCCACCGGACGTTTGACTGAATAATCGCGCCGGCGGCCGGTCCGCGGGCGAGCGCCCAGCCCACCGCGCCGAGACAAAACTGGGCGGCGATCAGAGCCGCCGCGATTCGCCAGGGCGCGCCGTTGAAGTCCGCGCTCGCCAAGGCTCGGACGATCAGCGCCGGGAAAAGCACGTAATAGGAAAGCGTTTCGATCCCCCGCCAGCCCTCAGCCGCCACCCAGCCGCGCCACGCGATCAATCGGCCAAGCGCGACGATCATGATCGCCGGCGCGAGCGCCGTCAGGAACTCACCCATTCGCGTGGGCGAGCCGATCTAGAGCGGTTTGAAGAATCACGACGGCCGCCGATTTGTCGATTAACTCGGCGCGCCGCGCCCGTGAGAGGTCCGCCGCCAGCATCGCCCGTTCCGCCTGGGCAGAAGAAAGGCGCTCGTCCTGGAACGCGATCGGCACGTCGCGCACTTTCAATACATTGCGGGCGAGGGCGTGGGCCGACTGGGCGCGGGGGCCCGCCGTGCCGTCCATGTTCAGCGGCAAGCCGATGACGAGCCCGCGGGCCCCGCGTGCGTCGTAGATCTCAAACAATCGGGTGAGGACGGGGGCGAGCGGTCCGGGGCGCCTGAGGGTCTCCACGGGACTGGCGATAAGCCGAACGCCATCGCAGCCCGCGACGCCGATGGTTTTGGAGCCGGGATCAAGTCCGATAAGGCCGCCTGGCGGCAGGTCTAGAAGGTCGCAAATCGCCATGCTTGCGGACCTAGCGCGCCGCGCGCGCGGCGTCATCCCGCAAGGTCGGCGAGCGGGTTAGGAGCCGCTTCCCCCGGGCGGTCGGCTTGGCGGGCGGGCCGGCGCGGCCCGACGCGGCGGAGGCGGCTCGGCGCGGGCAACGGTGGGGACGCGTTCGGGCGGCGGCTGGGTGAGGAACTGCTCGAATTGCTCGGCGGTCAGTTTGTAGTCATTGTCGGGGTCGAAGGCGCTGAAGGTCGCGGCCGTGGTGTCGGGTTTCGCCCGTAGCGCCTCGGCGATGGAGACGAGGCCGTCGCCGTCCGTATCGGTTTCGGCGAAGGTTTGCGCCGTTGCTGGAAGGCCGATGGCGAGCCCTAAGGCCCATACTGCGAATCTATGCGTCATGAGTTCCGCCTGACAGTGTGTTGAGCGGCACCGTATCGGCGGCGTCGTCGGAACGCATCCCGTCGGGCGCCGCTTTCACGGCCAATTGAGCCGCCGTGAGCTCCCGCTTGATCGCAGGTGCGCGAGCGCGTAGCCCTGGCCCTCTGAAACGGAGACCACTCGATGAGCGTGACCAAGGACGATGTGCGCAAGGCCGCCAGGCTCAACCGGATCGCGGCGCCGGAGGACCGGCTCGACGCGATTGCAGCCGACCTTACCGGCATCATTGACTGGATCGAACAGCTCCAGGAGGTCGATATCGAGGGCGTCGCGCCCATGACCTCCGTGGTCGAGACGACGTTGCCGATGCGCGCGGATGTCGTAACCGACGGCGATAAACAGGCCGATATCTTGGCCAACGCGCCCCGCGCCGAGGACGGCTTCTTCGTCGTGCCGAAGGCCGTCGAATAGGGGGTGGCGTTGAACGGGGTTCGTTTCTTCGAAGAGGATCCGCGCGCGCCGGTTGGCCGGGCGATGATCGCGGCGCTGGATCGGTGGTTTCTCGAAATCTATCCACGGGAGATCTGTCGGATGACGCCGGCGGAGACGCTGGCCGAGCGAGGCGTCTTCTTCGTCGCGCGAGATAGCGGCGGCGAGCCCCTCGGCTGCGGCGCTTTGATGCCGCTGGAGCGGGGTGCGATGGAGCTCAAGCGGATCTATGTCGAACCAACCCAGCGCGGGCGCGGAGTTGGCGATCTTATCCTGCGCCACCTCGAAGCCGAAGCAGCGCGGCGCGGCGCGCGACGGGTGATGCTTGAGACGGGCCCGCTTCAGCCGGCCGCGGTGGCCCTCTACGAAAAGCATGGCTATCACGAGCGCGGCCCGTTTGCAGACTATGTCGCAGACGAGCTCACGCTGTTCTTTGAGAAATCCCTCGACGCTGCGGCTGCTGCATGATCACGCGCGACAGCGCCGCCTTCCTGCGTCGCAGCGGCACCGCCACCGAGTATCTCTTCAAGGCTGTGTTCGTGGCCGACAAGAAGGCGGAGGCCGATCTCTACGCCCGTTTCATTCGCCCGGGGACAGTGGCGATCGATGTCGGCGCCCATGTCGGGTACTTTTCCCGCCGGTTCGCGCGGGCGAATCCCGGCGGCGTCGTTCTCGCCTTCGAGCCCCAGAGCCTGCCGCGGGCGATCATGACGGTGGCGAGCTTTTTCAAGCGCAATCAAAATGTACTCCTCATGCCGCTCGCCCTCGGGGAGGGGATGGATCTTCTGGAGCTCAAGATCCCGATCAAGCGCGGCGGCGGTATCGGCATCGGCCTCGCCCATGTCGGCGAGGCGGACGATCTCTCCGACCGCTTCGAGGTGCGGCGCGAGATCGCCCCCGCCGCCCGGCTCGACGATGTGCTTGCCAAGCTGGACGTAGGAGCCGTCTCCTTCATCAAAGTGGATGTTGAAGGCGGCGAGCTCTCTGTCCTCCGCGGCGCGGTGGAAACGCTCAGATCCCACCGGCCTGCGATCGTCTGTGAAATCGATGGCCGCGAAGGCCGGTTCGGCCACGGCGCGGGCGATTTGGCGGCGTTCTTGTCGGATCTTGGCTACACGCCTTGCGACCCGGCGACGGGCGACGCCTTGCCGAGAGGCGAAACCCTGAAGAACACACTGTTCCTGCCGGCATGACCGGCCATTGTGTCGGCGGCCGCTCCATGGCAGGTCGCGGTGTTTGGAATCTGCGCTAAAGACGCCCCATGACCGACCTCACGACCTTGACCCTCGCCGCGGCCCTCGACGGCCTCGCCGCTAAGACATTCTCTTCTCGCGAGCTCACGCAAGCCTTTATCGATAAAATCGCGGCGGCGAACCCCCATCTCAACGCCTTCGTTCTGGAAACGCCGGAAAAGGCCCTCGAGATGGCGGACGCCTCCGACGCGCGGCTCGCAAAAGGCGCGGGCGGCGCGCTCGAAGGCGCGCCCTTGGGGATCAAGGACCTCTTTTGCACGAAGGGCGTTCGGACGACGGCGTGCTCGGGCATTCTCGGCGAGTTCACCCCGCCCTACGAATCGACGGTCACCCAGAACCTTTGGGACGCGGGCGCAGTGATGCTCGGCAAGCTCAACATGGACGAGTTCGCCATGGGCTCGTCAAACGAGACCTCGCGGTTCGGCCCCGTCGCTAATCCCTGGCGGCGGTCGGGCGACAATCGCAACCTCACGCCGGGCGGCTCGTCTGGCGGCTCCGCCGCGGCGGTGGCGGCCGATTTGTGCCTCGGGGCGACGGCGTCGGATACGGGCGGGTCGATCCGCCAGCCGGCCGCGTTCACCGGCGCCGTTGGCATCAAGCCGACCTACGGCCGGGCGAGCCGCTACGGCATGGTCGCCTTCGCAAGCTCGCTCGACCAGGCCGGCCCGATCGCCAAGACGGTGGAGGACGCGGCGATCCTGCTCGAGGTCATGTGCAGCCACGACGAGAAGGACTCGACCTCGCTGCCTGTCGACGTCCCACTTTGGCGGCCAGAGGCGGGCAAGCCGATTAATGGCATGAAGATCGGGATCCCGAAGGAATATCGGGTCGACGGCATGCCGGACGCCATCGAGGCGCTTTGGTCTCAGGGGATCGATTGGCTAAAGGCCGAGGGCGCCGAGATCGTCGACGTCTCCTTGCCGCACACGAAATACGCGCTGCCCGCATACTACATCGTCGCGCCGGCCGAAGCGTCGGCTAATCTGGCGCGGTACGACGGCATGCGCTACGGCGCGCGGGTGGAGGGCGCCGGGCTTGCCGAAACCTATGAGGCGACGCGCAGCCAGGGCTTCGGCCCCGAGGTTCAGCGTCGCCTGATGATCGGGGCCTATGTCCTCTCCTCCGGTTATTACGACGCCTATTATCTGCGGGCGCAGAAGGTTCGCACGCGGATCCTTGAGGACTTCCGAACGGTTTTCGAAAATGTCGACGCGTTGCTCACGCCCGCAACGCCGAGCGCGGCCTTCGCCTATGGCGAACGGTCCGACGATCCGGTGGCGATGTATCTCAACGACGTTTTCACGGTGACGGCGAACCTCGCCGGCTTGCCGGGCATCTCCGTGCCCGCTGGGCTTGATCCCGATGGCTTGCCGCTCGGCCTGCAGGTGATCGGCAAGGCCCTCGACGAGGCGGCGTGCCTCCGGGTCGGCGCGGCCCTGGAGCGCGCGGCCGGTTTCACGGCGAAGCCGGAGCGGTGGTGGTGATGGCGGACCGGCGTTAGACTGCCGCCATGCCCCAATCCTTTCTTTTCTACTTCGCGCTCATCTTTCTCGTCGTCGCCGCGGTGATGTGGGGGATGGCGGCGCAGGCGGGGCTGAACCCGCTGGCCCCGGAACTGACCTGGATCACGCTCGCGGCCTTCGTCACCGCCCTCTACATCGCCGCGCGCATCTCCCTCGTCATCCGGAAACGCCAGCGCCGCAGCGTCGCGGAGGCGGAGGCCGAGGGCCGGCCCGTCGGTTCGGCCGATAAGCCGCCGGGCAGCCCCGGCAGCATCGAAGATCGGATGGCCGCCCGCCGGGCCCGGGTTGAGGCGGCGAAGGCCAAGGCCGCCAAAGCGCGCGAGGGCTGAGCGGGCGCCGCGCGGCTTTTAATCGGGCGCGGCTGGCGCTATCACCTGCGGCCTAGCTGCAGGACGATGGCATGACCGACCGCCCCTCTTATTTAATCTCTGGCGAAACCGGCGACTGGGAAGTCGTCATGGGCCTTGAAGTTCATGCCCAGGTGGCGTCGAAGGCGAAGCTCTTCTCCGGCGCCTCAACGGCCTATGGCGCGGAGCCGAACACCAATGTTTCGCTGGTCGACGCAGCGATGCCGGGCATGCTGCCGGTGATCAACGAGCAATGCGTCGAGCAAGCGGTGCGGACGGGGCTTGGGCTTAACGCAGCGATCAATCTCACCTCGCGGTTTGATCGGAAGAACTATTTCTATCCCGACCTGCCCCAGGGCTATCAGATCTCCCAGTTCGATCAGCC
>CAYYNG010000011.1:0-14151 GCA_964472435.1 uncultured Hyphomonadaceae bacterium
CATGCTCGAAAAATCAACTTTGCTTCGCTTGTATCCTAGAGTGGCTGAGTTCGCGATGTTGTCCGAGATGGTCGATAGTCGCGCGGAATTGACATTGAGGCCCATTACGCCGGCGTTCAAAGAAGACGAGATGCTCATTAAAGTTGCCCCGCATGTTTATGCAATCCAAGGTGGCGGGAATTGGTTAACAAGCCGATAATTGATCTTTAGCGCCGTCCTATCGGGTTAGAATCGTGATCGATATTCGACGGTTCTGGGCGGCGGTCGGGTCATCGGGAGCTAATGGCTCGGTGTCAGCTCGGCCCGCAACCTCGACGATTCGATCGGACACAACGCCATGCTCAAGGAGTAGCCGGCGCGCCGTATTCGCTCTATCCGCGGACAGGCTCCAGTTGTCGCGCCAGTGGCCAGACCGAAATTGGAGACTGTCAGTGTGTCCGATGATTTTGACATCTTCTTCGAAGTCGGAAAACACGTCCGAAATCGCTGAGATGAGTTCCGTCAGCAGCTCGGACGGGTCGCTTCGGCCAAGTTTGAACAATGGCGAGTTCTCGGCGTCTGTGATCTCAAGCACGATTCCTTCCGGGCTCATTTTAACGAGCAAGTGCTCCGATAGGCGATAATCTCCGCTTGCGAGCCTCTCTTTCACCTGAGAAAGCTGCTCGGTGATCACATCTTCTCGCTGTCGCCCGTCTGTCTGCGTCTCGGCGTCCGGGAAGGCGACATTGTCTCGTCGCGTCGCGCCTGTGCCCATTTTTGCATACGTTTCCTCGGTGAATATCGAAGAGCCGTTCAAGCCATCCGACCCCCCACCTGAAATTCGGCTTACGGGAATTGTTGGACTGAAGTAATCGGCAATGCCCTTGCGTTGTTCTTCGGTGGTCGCATTCAAGAGCCACATCAACAAGAAGAACGCCATCATCGCCGTTACGAAATCCGCATAAGCGACTTTCCACGCTCCGCCATGGTGGCCGCTAGCTTTAACGATCTTTCTTCGTTTGATGATCGTATCGCCGTTTGTGGCCGATCCCATCTCCGCCTCCCGTCTTCAGAGCAACTCGCGATTACTACCAAAACGGGATTAAGTCGGGACTTCTCTTTTCACGGGATATTTAGATCATGGGTAACGATTCATAAACTATGCTCGTGCAACCAATGCGCGCAATGCAATTGGTATCTACCGAAAGTTATAGAATGTCGTCTGTTCTGCAAAAGAAGGTCGGGCTGGCAGGCGGCGTGCCCCCCACCATCGCCCTTATGCCGGCCTTTTGGGAGCGGCTTGCCGAAAGGGTGAGAGACTGGGCGTGCAAAGCGCTCGATGCGGACATTCAATTGCCCGCGGGCGAGAAGCGGGCGATCTGCGGTGAAGAAGCGCGGGCGCGCTTGGACCAGCTTATCAGCTATGGGTTTAATGCAGGCGCATCTAAAGGGCTTTGTTGTCTAGGTTTCGATACCATTGGAGCCGTGCGATACGCCGCGGGGCGGTTGGGACAGGCGCCTGACTCGCTGGCAAGCGCGTCGGAGCTATTCCTCCGGCTGCTTTGCGAGCAACTTGCGCTTGAGTGTTGGCATCGCCTGACAGACGGGCTCGCCGGGCATGATGGGCGTAGCGTCGGTCTGTGCGAGCGCGACGATGTCGCCGGCGGACTGGCGGATGAGGTTCGATACATTCTCGTCGACTTTCCGCTCGCCAGCGATGGTTGGACGGCTCGATTGGTTTTGATTTTCGATGCCGCCTATCTGCATCAGGCGGCCCGTGATTCCATGCCCGTTGCTGGGTCGACGGACGTCTTTCCCAGCCACGGGAGGTCAATCCTCAATGAAAGCGTCGCGTCCTCGTCCGTCGTTCTGGACGCTGTGCTTGGGCGCGTACCCCTAACAGTGGCCGAGTGCGCCAGGCTTGAGCCAGGCCAGCTATTGCCGCTGCTGAATGCAGATCGCCGGCGGTTGGCGCTATGCGTCGAGACGACCGAGGGCCCGACTGAGATCGGCCAAGGAGAGCTGGGCGCATGGAAGGTCCAAAGGGCTATCAAGCTGAATTCGGCGATTTCATCTGACTTTTCTAATGAAGTGGTGGAGAGGCTGCCATGAAACGCCGGGCGGGGGCAAAACAGTGAACGCGATCGCAGGCTTGGTGGTCACCATGGTCATGGTGTTCGGCGGCTATTTGCTGGCTGGCGGCAGCATGGGCATCATCACCCACGCACTGCCGTTTGAGATGATGATGATCGGCGGTGCGGCGGTTGGCGCGATTTTGGCGGCAAACGATTTTTCGACCGTGAAGCATATGGTCGGCGATCTTGTTGCGGCGTTCGCCGGACCACGCTGGAAGAAGTCTGATTATCAAGACTTGCTTTGCTTGATGCATGAATTGCTTGATGTTCTTCAAGCTAGCCCAGTGGATATCGAGCCCCACATAGAATCTCCGAAGGAATCTACTATCTTTTCTAAATACCCGAATATACTGAAGGACAAGTATGCTGTAGAAATAGTCTGTGACACCATTAGATCAATGACGATGAATTTTGATAACCCTCATGAAGTTGAAGAGTTATTGGAGAAGAGTTTAGACAGTCTTTTGGAAGAGAAGCTGCACGGCGCCCATGCCCTTCAGAATACCGCGGACGCTTTGCCGGCTCTCGGAATTGTGGCCGCCGTATTGGGGGTCATCAAGACAATGGCTTCCATTGACAAGCCGCCCGAAATCCTAGGCGGCATGATCGGCGGCGCCCTCGTCGGAACTTTTCTCGGAGTGTTTCTCGCATACGGCGTTGTCGGCCCGTTCGCAAACCGAGTGAAGCATATTCGCACAGAAGAACATTACTTCTATACAATGATTGGCGAAGTACTTGTGTCCAGTCTCAAGAAGAACCCACTGAATATCTCCGTGGAAGTCGCCCGACGACATGCTCCGTCCCGTGTTCGCCCGACTTTTGACGAGATCGAGCAAGCGATCAGGGGGCTCAAGCAGGCGGCATGAAGCGACGCCAGGTTCATGTGGCCGCCTTCACCATCGCCATTCCTTTGGCGATTGGGATGGGCGCTGCGTCCGCTCAGGCGCCCGCGCCGCCGAGCGATCTCAGATTGTTTATCCAGGAGGCGATTGAAGAGGGCGTCTTGACGCCGAGCGGTGGCGACGAAGCGGCGCGCGTTCCCAATTTGGATGATAATGCGAGTTCGTGCGAGGACGCTGCGCGCCTAGGGTTCGAGGATCTGGTTGGACTGAGGCGGTACCAAGATCTCAAGGTCTACGAGGATGAGCTCGGCTCGGCGCGAGAACGCCGTGGGTCGCAAGAGCAAGTGCTCTGGGTCAAGGCCCATCTGGCATTGGGGCTCGGCGCCGAAGCGTTAGCGCTGATCGGGGCGCGCGATGAGCCGATCTGGCGATATCTTGGTTCTATCGCTCGGTTGATCGACGGCAGCTCGGAATTGACGGCGGATGTCCTGCCCGATCTTGGGAGTTGCCGGTCGCCCGCCCGAGTCTGGTTCGCCTTAGATGCGCTGCTGCGTGATCAAGATGGAAGCCCTGCCGAGTTTGAAGCTGAACTGCCGAGTATCCGCGATCTGCCGGTCCGGCTTCGAGAGAGAGTCGCCGCCGAGGCCGTGCCCGTTCTTGCGCGTAAGGGTCATGCCGTCTTGGCGCGCAAGCTCCTTGCCACTTTTGACGCAGATGATTCGACGCGTCTGGCGTATCTTGGCTTTCTCCAAGCTATTTTGGCGATTGAAACAGGAGAAGCGGGCGCGGGCGAGACGATAGAGTCGTTCGCCGCCCATCCCCGCTTCTACACGATGGCGCTTCCAGTATTGCTTCGCCACGGCATAGGCGGAGCGTCGCCGCAACGGGCTGCGGTTCTCGATCAAGCTGCCTCGAGCCCGCTGTCTTCTAGATATGGCGCGGCTATTCTAGACCGGATCCGCTACGTCTTGGATGGTGGGGAAGATTGGGAGTTTTATGCCGACCTCGCGTTGGCGATCGATGACCTAGATCAACTTGGCGAGCCCGAAATCTCCTACGTCTCGGATTTGCTGGTCCAAAGGCTGTCCGCTGATCTCGAAGCCCAGGATCCATTCCAAAACCTGGCCGCAATCGAAACGATTTTACAGCGGCCACGTCTCATGTCGTTTGTCGAGGAGACCGAAGCGACGGAGCTCTTGGGGTTGGCTGCGCTACGCGCGGCCGAACTTGGCCTTCGTTCGGTCAGCGATGCGCTGGCAAGCCGGGGAGGCGTTGGCGGAGCGACGGCGATCTTTCAAAGCCGGGAAAGCTACCTGCACGGCGACGCGGCGGGCTTGTATCGGTTAGCTGACGCGCGTCCTGATAATGCCGACATTAATGTTTTGGCGGCCTTAATCGCAATCGAGACCGGGGATCGTCAGTCTTTCGAGAGGTTCCAGTATCGGCTGCAAACACGCCCTGAGGCGCTCCTTGTGCTGATTGAGGCTGATGCGGCGGCACGGCGCTGGATGGTGTCTGACCTCGCCGACAACGCAGCCCGATCCGTCGACGAACCGCAACACCAAGATCGCCTTGCTCGCGCCCAAGCGTCTGGGAGCGCAACCGCGGACGGCCGCCCACGGCCGCCCGTCATGCAGGTTTCGGAGCTGCCTCAGCGCCTCCGTCTAATTGCGGCGGCATTGGGCGCGCCGCAAGAGGGGGCGCGCCAGTGACAAACGCTGTTTATGCAATGTTGAGCCGTCAAAATGGCCTGATGCGGGAGATGGACGTCGTCGCCAATAATCTCGCCAATTCCGGCACGACGGGCTTTAAAGCGAGCCGCCCGATATTTGCGGAGTTCCTTATTCCCACCGGCGAACGCAGCTTGTCCATGGGCGGGCTCGGGGGGCATCGCATCGACCTTGGCCAAGGCGGTCTTCGCTTCACGGGCGGTCCGCTGGATCTGGCGGTTCAGGGCGAAGGTTATTTCACGGTGCAAACACCCGATGGCCTTCGATTGACGCGGGCCGGGCGTTTCCAGTTGTCCCAGGACGGCTCGCTTGTCGACGCTGCTGGCAATCTCGTGCTCGGGGCGCGCGGAAACGCTATCCGGATCCCGAATGGCGTCGGGCCGTTATCGGTCGCCGTCGACGGGTCGATCTCCGCTGCTGGTCGATCCATTGATCAAATCGGCGTCGCCGTGCCCGAGGGACAGCTTACGCGCGATTCAGCTTCGACCTTCCGGCCGCAAGGCGGGTTCGCCTATGTTCAGAGCCCGAGCATTATTCAGGGCGCGTTGGAACAATCCAATGTCGAGCCCGTCGTTGAAGTCGCCCGGATGATCGAAGTTCAACGGGCTTATGAAGCCGGGCAGTCGCTTTTGGAGAAAGAGGACGAACGCGTGGGGCAGCTTATCGCCGCAGTGCGAGATCGCTGATTGAGATCGGCCTAAGAGGGGAGCAGGATGAAGTCATTACAGATAGCAGCGAGCGGGATGGCGGCGCAACAAATGCGTGTCGAGGTCATCTCGAACAATATCGCCAACATGAGCACTGCGGCGTATCGGCCGCGCGTCGCTGAGTTTTCTGATCTCGCATACGAGCAGTATCTGTCGCCCGGAACCATAACCTCGCAAATCGGCACGCAAGTGCCGGCGGGAATCCAGATCGGGGGCGGCGTTCGTCCATCGACAGTATCGATGTCGATCACGCAAGGGACCCTCCGCCAAACGGAGGCCGAACTCGATTTTGCGATCGATGGCCAAGGCTTCTTCGAGCTTTCGCTGCCATCGGGAGAGTCCGCCTATACAAGGGATGGAAAGTTCAACCGAAGCGCAGACGGGCGCCTTGTCAGCATGGAGGGGTTTCCGCTTGCGGACGCCATCGTCGTTCCAGAAGACGCGCGGCGCGTGTCGGTAAGCCGGGATGGGGAGGTGGTCGCATACTTCGCCGATGAGGCGGAAGGCCAGGCGATCGGGACGATCAGCCTCGTTCGGTTCGTCAATGAAAAGGGGCTCGAAGCCATCGGAGACAATATGTTTCGTGAAACCGAAGCTGCAGGGCGGCCTGAACGGCGTGTGCCGGGGACTGAGGGCGCCGGTCTCATTCGGCAGGGCTTTCTCGAAGAGTCGGGTGTCGACGTCGTTAAGGAGATCTCAGACCTTATCGAGGCGCAGAGGGGATATGAATTTAACTCAAAGGTCATCACCGCCTCCGACGAAATGCTTGCCGCAACGACCCGCCTACGGTGATCGCCATGGACCAGATGATCGTCTCAGTCGCCGCATTCATTATGAGTTCGCTTATCGCTACCGAAGTCATTCCGGCCGGCGATTTGATCACCGTCGAAAACACGTCGGGATACTCGACGGAGCCGATGCTCGGCCGAGAAGTAGTCAGAACTGTTTACGTTGGCCAGGAGCTGACAATCGATAATACACGTCCTCCACGTCTTGTGCTTCGCAACCAAGTCGTATCCCTCAAATATGTGCGCGGCCCGCTCGAGATTGCGACCATCGGCAGAGCGATGGGGGACGCGGGCGCCAACGATGAGATTCAGGTATTGAATCTGGAGTCTCGCGCATTGGTTACGGGGATCGTCCAAGAGGGCGGGTGGGTGCTGGCGCAATGACACGTTCGCTGAAAGCTCTAGGGCTCTGCATGATCGCGTCGGGTTGCGTTACAGCGCCCGCACCCGACCTGACCTCTGCGCCGAGCTCCCTTGGGAAAGATAAGCCGTCCGCTGCGATCGAACCCATCCAGGAAGTCAAACGTGCGCCGTCGCTATGGTCCGTCTCGCCGACCGCGCTGTTGAGCATGCGGCGCGCGAAAGAGGTCGGCGATCTCTTGACCGTCGTGGTCAATATGAATGATCAGGCTCGGCTTCAAAGCTCGTTGTCTCGGACGCGCGACACCAGCGACAACGTGACGATCGATGCGTTGCTGGGACTGCCGGAATGGGCGCAAACCGCGTTGCCAGGCGGCTCCAGTCTTTCCCCCGCTGTTGATCTCAGTCGGAACTCGACGCTGGATGGCACAGGTGCAGTTAACCGAACCGAGCAGGTCGCATTCAGGTTGGCGGCGCGGGTCGTCGGTGTCGAGACGAACGGCAACCTCGTGATCCAAGGGTTCCAACAGACCCAAGTTAGCGGCGAAGTGCGCTTTCTTTCCGTCAGTGGCGTCATTCGAGCGCAAGACATCACACGAACAAACACCGTATCCTATGACAAAATCGCCGATGCAGACTTGTCGTATATCAGCAGGGGTGAAGCGACGGGGCCAGTCGAAAGGCGCGCTCTGGCGAAGATTCTCGATTGGGTCATTCCGTTTTAGGTGGGCTTGAATGAACAATATCATTGTCGCGGTCGTCGCGTGCGTTGGAGCGATCGCCGGCGCGATCGGCGGTCATGTCATTCGGTCAAGCAACGGAGATTCACATGGGTCCGCGGCTGGTTCAGGCCATGCCGAACGCGCGCATGACGCCGCAAAATCGAGCGAAAGTGAAAGTAAAGCTTCGTATTTTCGTTTCACTCGTGAGTTTGTCGTTCCTCAACTATCGGATGGCCGTGTTTCAAGTCTGGTAATCCTCCACGTGAGTCTTGAAACCGACTCGGATTTATCTCAGAGCCTCTTCTCAATGGAGCCGAAGTTGCGAGATAACATCATGTCAACATTAATCGAGATTGGATCGGACGGCGTGACGTATGAAAATATAACCAGCGTCGAAAGTTACGAATCGATAAGGTCTTTAATATTAATGAATATAAGAAATGTGGTTCCAGAGGGCATTCGTAACGTGCTCATTCTAGATATGGCCAAACAAGATGTTTAGATGAATGTAATTATATTATTCTGTTTCAGTGTCTATTCCGAAATTCGTCGAATCTGACCCAATGTAAATTGTTGGTTCAATGTTGTGCCGAGCTTCAGCTCGCCCCCCTCATGAGACACATCGGTCACTTTAGCGATAACGTCCGGAACGATGGTTTCGGCGACCCCGCCTTCACTTTCGTAGCTGACCGTGGGCCTGAGCGACACTCCTAGTGGGAGGGGCTCTCCAGATAGCGTGCGCCCGTCCCAACGATATGAGGTCTGACCAGCAGATAGGGATCCGGTCCATATGACCCGGCCATCAAGATCGGCGATTTCGAGAGATCCGGCGCCGGCGGGCTGAGGGACGTTGAATTCTAACACGTCACCGACGTACGTAATTTCTTCCGCCGGAACAGCGATACGATCTCCGATCCAATCGCCCGCAAGCATGGCGTGAAGACTGTTGATAGAGGCGGCGATCCCCTCAAGGCTCGCATTCGACTGCACTTGCTGCTCGAGGCTCGAAAAAGTCGCCAACTGTTCCACAAATTGGGTGGAGTCGAGGGGCGCCAGCGGATCCTGGTTTTGAATCTGCGCGGTCAGCAACTGCAGAAAACTGTTGAACTCGTCGCCGACGTTCGTGGACGGCAGCGACGAGGCGGCCTCGGACGGATTATTTGAAAGCGCTCCAAGAGCATCCATGTTCGATCTCCACTTATAGTTTGATGTCTATGCCACGTGCATCGGCGTCCGCCCGACGGGCTGCAGGAGCGTCCGGCGCGTCCTTGTCATCGTTCGGAGACGAGGATCGAGGGTCCGGTTTCTCATCAATGCCATGCCGCCGCGGCGCACCGCCATGTTGGTCCTGTTGCTGGAACGACATTTCCGCATCGAAGAGGCCTTGCCGCTCAAGCGCCTGCGCGAGTTCGAGGTGCATAGATCTCAATTGCCGCAGCGCTTCTGATGTTTCGCCAGTGACGACGACATGCGGCGCGCCTGAGGCATCGAACTTGAAATCGAAGGTCACCCGCCCGAGCTCTGGCGGGTCGAGTTGAACAACAAGCCGTTCTGTGGGATCGCTGGGGCTTGACATGGCCCGACTGACGACCGCGGAGAGGTCTGACGGGGCTGCAATAATAGGGGCCGGTTGCGAATTGGTGGTCGACGGCGGCGTCACAGTCGGCGGATGGGCACCGCCAATGGCGCGCGCACCCACCGTATGCGGCGACGATGTTGCATCATTCCTGAGCTTTAAAGGCTCGAAGCGCTCGGAAACTTCGGCGCTTTGCTCGGCCTGCGGTGTCTCGGATAGCGGGCCGGCCCCCAGGTGACGCCGTCCAAGATCCGCCTCTCCAAGCTCCTGAGGCTGCGCGTCGCCGCTATCGAGCGTGGTCATGTTCGATCCGCCCAAAGGGCTCGCGTCCGGAGTCCGGCCATGAGAATGGAACGTGAGGCCGCCCGCGACACCCGCGTACGTGTCGATGTCCCCGCCAGGCGCCTTTCGCGCTCCCGCCAGGGTCTTGCCTTCGGCGCGTTCAACAGGGACGCCCGTATCATCGACCAGGCTGAGAACGGGGGCTCCAGCGCTGACGCTTTCGCCGTCGAGCTCAGCGAGCTTGTCCTTAAAGATGCGCCCTTTGCTCTGCGTCGGCGCCGCCTGCCGATCGCCGCCATCGGGACCATCTGTCGATACGCCACCTGGCTGAACTGCAATAGTTGCGAACACTGAGACCCCGAACTGACCGTTGTTAATACTAATACAACAAAAAGTTGTAAAATCGCGATAAACAATCAAAAGTTTTCACGGAGAGCCAGGTGACGCCGAATGAAGTTCAGGGCGTCTCAAAGACCGTTCACGCCGAGCCGCAAGATCTAGAGCGCCGGCACGCGTTGACGGCCGAGCAGGGGCGTCGTTTTGAGCAGATGCTGTGGGCCGAGATGTTGAGGCACGCGGGTTTGGAGGACGCGTTTACCAGCGGGGGTGGAGATGCTGCGTCAGCGTTTTCCCGGCATCTTCTGGAAGCGATCGCCGAAGACTTGTCTGAGGCGCGGCCTTTGGGCCTCGCAGAGGCGGTCGCTGAAGAAAGCTCGAACCGTGCAGCGGCCCGTCAGGAGGCAATTCGATGAGCGACCAGGAGTTCAGTCAAACGATTGGTCGGCTCTTGCGGCTTTTGTCCCTTGAGCGAGAGCTGCTAATGGCGGGGCGCGCTGCCGAAGCGTCATCCCTCAACCATGAAAAAAAAGAGCTCATTCTAGAGCTCAACGACAGCGCGCCGCTTGCAAAGAGATCTAATCGCCGGGAGGTGGAGCGTGTGCGTAGCCTCGCAGCCGGCAATGCAGCGCTTTTAAGTGGCGCGCGAGCCGGATTGCGACGGTTGATTGAGCGGCTGGAGCCGTCGGAAACCGAAGCCTATGTCGGCTCTTACTCTCGGCGTGGAGAAAAGGTGTCCTTCGCTCGGGCCACCGGTCGCTATGCCGCAAAGGGCTAGTCAATTAACTAAAAAATCACCCTTTGGTGGCATTCGAGGTTAAAGCAACCAAGAGTGGTTCGCGGGGGGGATGACCCCGTTCGTCAGGATGGCGTGTTCAACCTAGGCGTCGCGAAAAGCGGGCCGAAAACGAATTGGAGTACGGAACTATGTCTAGCATTCTGACCAACAACAGCGCCATGGTCGCTTTGGAGACGCTGCGGAATATCAACCGCGGCCTTGAAACGGTTCAAAGTGAAATCTCGACCGGCAAGAGCGTCGCGACCGCGCAGGATAACGCGGCGATCTGGGCGATCTCCACGGTGATGTCGACCGATGTCGAGAGCTTCAAGCAGATCTCCGACAGCTTGAATCTCGGCTCGTCCACAGTCGGTGTGGCGCGGTCGGCCGCGGAGCAAATCACTGAGTCGCTCCAGGAAATCAAAAGCTTGATCGTCTCTGCTCAAGAATCGAACGTTGATCGCGATAAGATCCAAGCTGATATCGCCGCGCAGCGCGATCAGATTGAATCTGTCGTCGCCGCGGCCCAATTCAACGGCCTTAACCTGATCGACGGCGGCTCGGCAGAGGACGTCCAAGTGCTCGCGTCGCTTAACCGCACTTCCGCCCGCTCTGTGAATCCGGGCTTCATAACCGTTGAGCGCCAGGATCTCTCACTCAGCAATTCTGGCACGCCGGCGACCTTTGGCACGACGTTTGTGACCGACACCTCGATCATCGACAATGGCGGTACGGCCGCCGGATCGGGTGCGACCGTCGCAACCGGTGCGACGCAAAACATCGACATCGCGTCAGTCGCCGATGGTTTCAGCTTTCGTTTGACCCTAGACGATACGGGCGGGGCGAACAGCATCGGTTCGCGCACGTTCGAGTACGTCGCCGGTGCTGACGACAGCGCAAGTTCGGTTGCGGCGGAACTCGCTAATCAAGTGTCTGCGTTTTTCGACGCAACCGGGGAGGCGGGTTATTCGGTCACCCGAGACGGGGATCGCATTTCCATCACCAACGCCTCTGGTGACGATCTCGTGGTGACCGCCGCCTCTGCGAACGACGGCGTCGCTGGCGTGACAACCGGCGGGCTCGGCAACCTCGCAACGGTCGATGTCCGGACCGACGCTGGCGCAGCGTCCGCTCTGACCGCGATCGAAGGCCTGTTGCAGACGTCAATCGACGCGGCGGCCGCCTTCGGCTCAGCGCAGAAGCGGATCTCAAGCCAGAGCGAGTTCGTCCAGACCTTGACGGACTCGTTTACATCGGGGATCGGCAGCCTCACGGACGCCGACATTGAAGCTGCGTCGGCCCGGTTGCAGGCCCTGCAGGTTCAGCAGCAGCTCGGCGTCCAGGCGCTGTCGATTGCAAATCAGCAGCCCCAGTCGCTCTTGTCTCTGTTCCGGTAAACCATTGGTCGACCCGGCCGCATTAAACGGCCGGGTCGATTCACTTCATTAGGGGAGATGATACTTTGCAGGCGCTCGCATCAAGAGCCTATGGCCAGGTCCACCAGCGAACGGCGGAGTCCCGACATATTGAGCATGCGTTGTTTGACCAAATCACCGTCGCCCTTGAGGCCGTCTCCCTCGCCGATCGTCCCGAGCCGTCGGATTGGGCCGATGCGATTCATCGGAACCAGCAATTGTGGACGACATTGGCGACAGACCTAATGCTGCCGGAGAATGGCCTTCCACAGACCCTGAAGGAGAGTTTGCTTTATCTCGCAGAGTTCGTGCGCCGTGAAAGCAATGCGGCGATCGCGGGCGAACGGGGCCTGGCGGATTTGATCGACGTCAACCGAGCCGTTATGGCGGGATTGATGCGCCACGATCCAACCCGCGTCGTGTCAGGAGCGGCCTGATGTCGGGGCTTCTCCTCAAATTGGCCGCGGGCGAACGGGTCATGGTCAACGGCGCCGTCATTGAGAACGGCCACAGGCCTGCACGCTTGCGGATTGGCGATGGAGATGCACGCATTTTGAGATGCAGCGATGCGCTGCTGCCAGAGGATGTCGATACCCCGGCCAAACGCATCTACTACGCCGTCCAGCTTATTATCACGGGCGATCTGGAGCCGGCCGACGCGCTGGACGCAATCTTTCAGGCCTGCGACGAGTTAGACACCGCCCTTTCGTTCATCGATCCCGAGCTCATTCCGACCGCGAAATCGCTCATGAGCCGGGGAAGCTACTATTCCGCTCTTTGCAGTCTGAAGACCGCTCTCTCAATCGAGGAAGGCCTCCTTAGCCGCGCCGTCGACGGGAGCTCCGGGAGTAAGGTTGCATGACGATCTTCACCCCGGCCATCCCGCAGTCTGGATTGGCAGGCTGGCGACTTCTGCAGGCGACATATGATCGTCAAGTTGAGAGCTTCTCCCGATCCCCTCAGATCAATAACGATCGGGCATATTTGGTCGACCGCCTTTCCGAACCGATCGCGTTGGACTCCTTTCTCGACGATCGGCGGTTGCTTCGCATTAGTTTGACAGCTGTGGGGCTGCCCGGGGAGGAATGGAAGCGCGGCTTTATCGAGAAGGTTCTCTCTGAGGCGTCAGACCCCGAAAGCACGTTCCTGGCTCGGCTAAATAATCAACGTTATTCCGAGTTTTCAGAGATCTTCACCGTTACGAATGGCCAAATTGCTCTGTCGCCTGCCGCGGTCGCCGATATCGCGGATCGTTTCGAGACAGCTGCATTCGTAGCAGCGGTTGGCGAGGTCGACAACAACATGCGTCTCAGCCTTAATTATCTATCGAACATCGGTCGCCATGTTGATGGCTCGTCCAGTGAAGAGGCAATTCTATTCCGGCTACTTGGAGACGTTCCTGTCAGAACCGTCCTAGAGCGCGCGTTGAACCTTCCGACCGAAACACAGCAATTACCGATCGAGCGGCAAGCTGAATTGCTGAAAACGAGGCTGCAGTCGGTTCTTGGCGTGCAGAACATCCAAGACATCTCCAATGCGCAGAGCGTCGAGCGGGTTCTTCAAAGATTCCACGCCATCGAAGCGATTTCGACCGGCCCATCACCGCTCACGCCTGGCGCCGCCGCCCTATCCCTTTTCACCGGCGTCGGAGCCAGCGGCGCTCAGAACCTGTTCTTGAGCCGCTTCATTTAGCGTGTGCGATACGCTCGCGACACCCGGTCCCGCCTTGGTTGTGTTGGTTGTGAGCGTCCGCTCCAGCGCGCCGAACGCCGATGCGACATCGCCAGGATTTGGCGAACCGACGAAGGCGTCGACGTCCTCAAACAAATCCAAGGCCCGATCAGCGACGATATCCTTTCCGCGCTCATAGAGGTTTGCGCGAACCATCGGGGCTAGATCTGCATTTAAGGCGATGATTTCGCGGGCTTCCTGTATTAGCGCGGCTTTGGCCTCGGAGGTCACCTGGCGCGAACTCCGAGAGACGCTTTTCAAAGCGTCTATGGCCGGGAACCGCCCCCGCTCAGCGATGTCGCGGCTTAGCACGATATGACCATCAAGCAGCCCTCGGACCATGTCGGCGACAGGCTCTTCCATATTGGATCCCGCCACCAATACAGAGAAAACAGCTGAGATGTCTCCCTGGCCCGGGCCGCCTGGGCCCACGCGTTCAACGAGCTCAGCCACAACCCGGGTTGTCGATGGCGGAAACGCATTTAGCGCGGGCGTCTCACCAACGGCTAATGCTGTTTCTCGATGCGCTTCGGCAAAACGGGTGATCGAGTCGAACAGCAACAAGACGTGGTGACCTTCGTCGCGAAAGTGCTCGGCGGCGGCGACAGCGCAGTAGGCCGCGCGTTTTTTCGCCCCAGGGGGCTCGCTTGCCGTGGCGGCCACGATCACGGTGCGGTCCGCAATGGAGCGAGGAAGGGTCTTTTGGGCGAATTCGCTCACTTCGCGGCTGCGTTCGCCAATCAGGGCGACGACGATGCGCTCCGCGTTGA
>CAYYNG010000012.1:0-14009 GCA_964472435.1 uncultured Hyphomonadaceae bacterium
GATACTCGCTCACGCCCCGGGACACGAGCTGCCGATAGAGGGCGATATCGTTCATTGCGCCGATGACCATCACTTGGACGTTCTCATCGCAATGGGCGGCCAGTTCGTCGATCTTCCGAACCATCTCCGCAGTCGGCAGGGTGGACTCGATGATCAAGAGGTTCGGCGTCGCGTTCGACGACAGGTATTCGATGGCCCCCGCCAGTCCGCCCTCGCGAATATCCATTGCGGCGCTCGACATGCGGCGGTCGCGGGCGACGCCGCCCATCAGGGCGCCGGTGTCTTCGCGCTCGCAAAAGGCCTGAACGGAGATCGCCGGTATGCGCCGGGAGCCGCCGTCGAAGTCGGCCTCGGCGAACCCGCCGGTCGCCGCAAAAGGCGCGGCATCGATCTCGGTTTCCGGATCGTCGGTCACCGGCGGCGGCGCGCGGCCCTCGGCGGGATCGAACTCCTCTTCGAACTCGGTGTCGAAATCGTCTTCGAACAGTGCGTTTTCGTTCGCCATCGCCCTCGCCTCTTAACCGCCGCCGACTACGGCCGTCCGCCCCGTTTCGTCGTCGCTTCGCTGCGCCGCGGTCGGGGCGCCCGCCCGGAAATTCTCGAGAATCAACTCTTTGCGACCCAGATCGCCCGGCTCGATGGGCCTCTCGCCCAAGAGATCGGCGGGATCGGCCAACATCGCGGCGATATTGGAGCGCACAGCGCAGCCAAGGGTCGGCAGGCCGTTATTGCCGCGCGCATTGCCTAAGTCCTGCTGGGCCAGCGTGCCGCAATCGGGCGCAATCGCCTCGTAGGCTTCGAATGCGAGCAATAGCCCGCCCGCCTCGTCGCCTTGGGCCTGGTACGCATCGCCGCTGATTTCATTGTAGTTTACGCCCAGGGACCAAGCGATTTCCCGGGCCTCGGCCACGGCCTGAACCGCAAGCTGCGCATTGCCGCCCTGGGGCATCGACATCACGAGGGGGCCGTGACCCCGATCACGATAGTCGATCACGAACGCCCGGATGCGGTCGCGATCGATCGCCGTTAGGCGGGATTGCGCGCTCGGCAGGTCGATCTCCAAGAATTCCGTTGTTTTCTGGACCTCGATCGGGTTCCGGTCGAGCGGCGTGCCGAAAAACTCCTGCTCCGCGACCTGGTTGGCCTCGGAGGATTTGCAGCCGGAAAGAGCAATCATCGCCCCGGCGGTTCCAATCAGCAGTTTGCGAAATGCGGTCATGGCGCGTCGTCCCTATTCCTCGATAAAGCCAACGGGGGCTTGATAATCTTCGGCGTCCGCATCGCCGCCCGGGGCGGCGTACATTTCGTTCAGCTTGCCGAAGAGGATCGTTTTGCGATCGCTTGGGTTTACGAAGCCGTCTGCGGGCGTGCGGAAATCGTTGGGGTTCGCGCTGTCGACGAGGTAGGGCGTCACGATGATGACGAGCTCGGTCTCCTCGTTTCGGAAGTCGCGCGACCGAAAGAGCGTGCCGAGAACGGGAATGTCGCCCAGGGCGGGGATCTTGTCGATCGCCTGCGCCGTGTCGGATTGGATCAAACCGGCGATCATCATCGACCCGCCGGAGGGCAATTCGATCGTGGTTTCAGCGCGGCGGGTCACGATCGCCGGGATCGTGAGGCCCGGCGCCGGGATTAGGCTGCCGTCAGGCGCAATGGTGACCGCAGGCGGGCCGGTGAACGAGCCCACCGTGGAGATGTCCGATACCTCGGTTGAGAGCCGCAGTGAGATCCGCCCCTCGGAGAGCACGACCGGCGTAAAACCGACGCCGACGCCGAACGGCTGAAACTCCACCGTAATCGTGCCGTCGACGCCCTGCGCCGCCGGAACCGGGAATTCGCCGCCCGCCAGGAAGTTGGCCGACTCGCCAGAGATGGCCACGAGGTTCGGCTCGGCCAGCGTGCGCGCGAGCCCGACCTGCTCAAGCGCCGTGATCCCGCCGGTTCCCTGGGCCTGGAGAATGCCGTCGGGCGAACCGGTGACGAAGTTGCTGGTGCTGAACGAGGTGTCGAGCCCGCCGAGGGGCGCGCCGTTGACCGAGAAGCCAGGCGTGCTGCCCAAAGACAGCGTCCGCTCGAAGGGCTCGGTCGGAATAATCGCCTGAACCGGGTTGCCGTCGGCGTCCAAGAGCGTGGTGAGTGTTCCGCCAGCGCCAGGAATGAGGGCGTCGCCGATCGTATTCGATGCAAGCTCGCCGAAATTCGTCACGCCGGAGAGATCAAAGCCGAGCTGCTTGATCACTGAACGCTGCATTTCGACGATCTTGACCTGGAGGAGGACCTGATCCTTCGCCCCGATCTCGACCATGTTCACAACATTCTCTTCATCGCCGATATAAGCGGCGACCAGCTGGCGCACGCGGTCCGACTGGGAGAGGCTTTCAACATACCCCGTCACGAGAACGGACTCGTTCACAGCTTCGACCTGCACCCGGCTGTCAGGAACGTGCCGGCGAATAAGATCGTGGAGCTCGCCAAGGTCGGGCGCGACGGAGATTTCGAGATTGAGCAACTGGTTGCCGTCGCGATCGTGGATGAAGGCGTTTGTCGCGCCAATGGCGATGCCGCGTAGCACGATACGGTTCGCCGTCTGAACGGTGGCGTCGGCGATTTCCGGATTGGTGATAACGACGTCCGCAGCCGGCCGCTCAAGCTCGACGATCGTCGATTTATCGAGCCCCAGAACAATGCGCTGAGAGACGTTCGATTGGCCGGGATGGGTGAGCGAGACGCCGAGGGGCGGCTCTGCGAGCGCGGCGTCGCCGAACGAGGCGGCAATGGCTGCAAGCGCTGTCGTGATGAGGCGATCCCGTCTCATTCCATCAACCTCCGACCGTCGAGGACGTGGCTTGGCCGTTGCGGAACACTCGGATGAGATCCGCGTCGCCGCCATCGATCAGCTCGGGCCGGGATTCGACGAGATCGCCGGAAGCGAGCGCGTCCGAAAGACTACGAAGCGCAAGAGAGATTTCGCCCACCCTGGCCGCCAAGGTCATGAGCTCGGCATCCGCTGGAACAAGCTCCAAAAGCGCCGTGGATCCGACGGCCGTCCCGTTCGCGTTTTGGCGAACGTCCTGGTCGATCGCCAACACACGGACGTTTTCAATGATCGTCCGGGTGACCGGCCCGAGATCGCCTTCGCGCGTCAGGAGAACGTCGACCCGATCATTGGGAAGGATAAATCCGGATGAGGCTGTTTCCGTCGAGATCTCGACGGAGATCGCTCGTTTTCCACCCGGCAGAAGCGCGGCCATGTAGCCGGTCTCGCCTTTGCGGACCACTTTCTGCGGCAAGATGGGCTCGTTCGCGAAGATCGGCGTGCGAACCACCCAACCGGCGGCTTCCGACATTGCGTCGGGATGTGTTTCTTGGGTGAGGAAGTCGGGGCTGATGCCATCCTCTGGCCAATCGGCCCAGCGGAGCGCCTCCGGCGAAATGAGCTGACCCACTTCCAGCCGCTCGCTGGCGACCAGAACCTTCGTCGTTGCAACCTGCACCTCTTCGACGACCCGGCGCTCGACGATTTGCGGCGTATCGTTCGACAGGCCGTTGACCAGGAAAGCCGCAGCGCCGGCCGCGACGACGGCGACAATGAGGATAATGATCCGGATAGGCGACACGGGCGCTGCTCCCTTGGGGATTGGCCAGGCGGTTTCCCAGCTTCACCGGGACCCTGGCATAGGGTTTCTAAGGCATGGTTAATGAAGCGGGCCGATTTCACCCAGAAGTCCGGCGAGCAAAGGCGACTCATGCGCCGATACGAAAACGCCCGCTGAAATGGCGACGCCGTAGGGCAGCCCCGCACCGCGATCGAGCGCCCGAAAGCGCCCCTCCCCCGCCGTCGCCGGCGCCAATCGACGACACAGGGCGAGGCTCAAAGCCAGAACCCCGCCCGCAAGCGCCATTGCATAGAGGAATTCAACGCCTCCGCGAGGACCGATCCACAAAACGGCCACCGGCGCCATTTTGGCGTCGCCGCCGCCGATCCAGCCGAGGAGGAACATGGCGACCGCAACAAGAAACGCCCCTCCGCCCGCCTTCAGGTGTCCGGCGATCAGGGCGCTGTCGAGACCGCTTGCCAGCGCCGCGAGGGGGAACAAGGCCAGCAAGGCAAGATTCAATTCGTTCGGAATGGTCAGCGTGGCGAAATCGACGGCAGCCGCGAGCAAGCAAAGCGCGAGGAAGACTATGGCGAAAGCCGAAAGCAACATGGAATCGATCTCCTCGCCATTGTGAATAATGTGAAAAGTGTGAAGACTTTATTGTACCGACAAAACAGAAAAGCCGCCGGGCGGACCCGGCGGCTTCTCCCGAACTTAATCGGTCGCTTGGGCTTAGTTGCCCGGCGTGCTAGCGATCGCGTTCGCGACGTTGTTGAACTGCGCGGCGGTGTTGGTGCCGAGCGCGCCAACGGCGCCGATGATGACAACAGCGATAAGAGCAGCGATCAGGCCGTATTCGATAGCCGTGGCACCGTCTTCGTCTTTCAGGAAACGAACGAACTTTTGCATTGGAAACTCCCATCATGCATGCAGGTTTAGCCCCAGGCTTCTACTTTGGCGTCCCGGAACACGCAGCAAACTATCCAGCTGGAGTAAATATCCCATAAATCGGAACAAAAACTTCCGGGTGATGCTTTAATACTTTTGAAACCACGATTCAGCGCCGGAAACGGGGGTTTGGAAACTCTGGACGCCGGCGGCCGGCGAGAAGCGGAGGCGGGGGTGATTAGCCTTTCAGCAACCTTCTCGGCGCTAACTGAGACCAAAGCCTGATCTGGAGTGCCCGATGATCCTTGCGCGCGCCGCCGCATCTGCGGCCTTCGCTCTCATTCTCGCCCAAACGGCGGCCGCCGAACGGATCAGCGTGTCTGCGAACCGGACGCAGCCCCTCCGTTTGAACGCCGAGATCGGCAGCGTGGTGGTCGGCAATCCCGAGGTCGCAGATGTGACCGTTCACGACAAGCACCTGATATTCGTCACCGGCCTCGGGTTCGGATCGACAAACCTGCTGGTCTATAATGTCCAGGGCCGGCAAGTTTATTCGGCCGAACTCGTGGTGCAGGCCGGCGAGTCCAATTTCGTCACGCTCAATCGCGGCCAAGAACAGGTGATCTTCGATTGCTCGCCGGAGTGCCATCCGACGGTTGACATCGAGAATTAGCGGCGCGCCGCTCGGCGGCCGAACCGTCAAATTTGCTTGAAATTCTCGGCGAGCGCGAAATCGGGTCGAAACCGCGCTCTGCTACCTAGCGGCCGTTGAGCATCCTTCCCAAGGAGCGACGGTTTGCGACCAAGAGTTTATTTCGGGCCGGCGACGCGTCGCTTGGCCAAGGCGTTCGATCAATGGGCCGAAGACCGGCGCGGATCGGCCGCGATTGAGTTCGCACTGATTTCAACGCCGTTCTTCTTGCTCATTTTCGGCATGTTGGAGATCGCGGTGATTTTCATCGCAACCTCATCGCTGGAATTCGCCGTCACCGAGGCGTCCCGCGCGGTCCGGACCGGCCAAGCCCAGGCCGCCGGCCTTAATCGCGCGACGTTCCGCGCCCTGGTCTGCAGCAACATCCTTTCAGTTCTGGAATGCGACTCGAACTTCGAGGTCGATGTTCAAACCCTGAACGGTTTTAACAACGACCCGGTCGGCGGCGCCGGCAATCCCGACGGCTCTTTCCGGACGGGCTGCTTTGGGTTCGACCCCGGCGGCACCGACGATGTGGTCATCGTGCGGGCGTTCTATCGTTGGGAGCTCTTGACGCCGTTCTTGACGACGCCGCTCGCCAATCTCGGAGACGACGGTCTGGTGATCCAGGCCACAACGGCCTTTCGCAACGAGCCCTTCGGCAGCGGCGCGCCGCCGGCGGATATGCCCGCACCGGGCGAGTGCAACGAGGGAACGCCGCCGCCCCCCCCGCCACCTGGTCCATAAAGAGCCAAATCATGTCCTTCGCCAACTTCCTCCGCCGCGTTTGCGCGTTTCCCCGGCTCCGCCGCATGGGCGGGGACCGTCGCGGGGTCACCGCGGTCGAGTTCGCCCTGATCGCGCCCGTCCTTGTCGCGCTCTACCTCGGCAGCGTCGAGCTCTCCTTCATGATGGCGGCCGACCGCAAAGTGACCACCGCCTCTTCCGCGCTCGGAGATCTTACGGCGCGCTCGCTGATCATCGACGACGCCGAGATGGATGCGATCTTCGAGGCGGCGCGGCTGATCTTCCAACCCCTCGACGTGAATGAGGCCCGGCTTAGGATTTCTAGCCTCCAAGACGACCAAGCGAACGATCAAACCCTGGTTCTGTGGAGCGATGTCCGCCCCGCGCTCACGGGTCAGCAATTGGAGGATCGGCCCGAGGGCGTCTTCCTGCCCCACGAGGAAGGCGGGACGATCGAAGTGCCGGACAATGTGATCATCCCAAACGGCACGGTGATCTACGCCGAAGTCGAGTTCGACTTCGATCCGCCCATCGGTCTTCAGTTCACGGCCGATCGGACGCTTCGTAACGAGTTCTTTCTGCGGCCCCGCCGGACCGATTCCATCCTGCGGAACCGGAACTAAGCGGCCTGATCGCGCGCATAGGTCGGCGTCCTGTCGGCCTCAACCGACCAGATGATCGCCAAGCCGACGGCGAAGAGCAGGCCGATGCCGGTCATGCCGATGCGCTGGTCGCCCGAAAGGCTCGTCATCAGGTCGACGAGACCTGGGCCCAACCAAACCGTGACGCTGCCCGCCATGGCGTAAAAGCCGAAAAATTCGCCGATTTTCTGCGGTGGCGCGATGTGGACGAGCATATAGCGGCTCGAGGTGATGCAGGCGACCACCGTAATCGCGATGGGCACGATCATGGCGACGTAAAAGACGTCGGCCAGCGATGTGAAAATCGGTCCGTCCCAAACATCACGTCCCGCCGGGACGAGCCCGAAAAAGATCGCGTCTTTCGTCACACTGAGTTGGATCGTCAGCAACGCCAGCATGACGCTGATCTCCAGGATCAGCGCGCGCTTGGGCCCAAGCGTGCGATCAAGAACGCCGCCGACAAACCCGCCCAGAATGGCGAAGACCGATGCGAGGATGCCGTAGATCAAGACCTCCTGTTCGGTCCACGCAAGAAAGCCAGCCACATAGACCGCGCCGATCGTGAGAAGCGCAGCCATGCCGTCGGCGTAGATCATGCGGCCGACCAGATAGCGCATCACGTTCGGGTGCTCTCGGAACAAGGTCGTCAAGTGTTGAAGAACGCCCGCGGCGGGGGCGGCCCCGTGGTCGCGCCCGCGCAGCCGCTGAACCGCGGCGCGCCAGCTGCGGCTGCGGTCCTTGATATCCGGCATGAACAGAAAGAAGGGCACGATGAAAACGACGAGCCAGAGGGCGACGATCGGCCCCGTGATGCGCAGATGCTCGAACGCGGCTTGATCCAGGCCGAAGAGCGGCGCGGCGCCGGCGAGCGGCGTGCCTTCGGTTCCAGGCATGATGAAGAGCGCGAGCATGGCGATAAGGAGGCCGACGCTCGCAAGGTTGCCCAGGGAGAGCGCGAGCCCCGAGATGTAGGGCAACGCTTTCGGTTCGCCCGCGTCCGGCAGCATGGAATTATGAAAGAGCTCCGAGATCGAATAGCAGACATAGCCCGACGCCATCAGGGCCATGCCCATGGTCACCGAGCCAGGAACCCCCGGCCTTATCCACCATAAGCAAAACGCGCCGAGGGCCATGACAGCCAGCACGGCGAAGATGGGCGGTTTTCGAACACCGCCCCTGTCCACAAGATATCCCAAGACCGGCGCCAGAACCGCCATGACCAGGCCAGCGATCAAGATCGTGCGCGCAACCAGCGCCTGGCCCTGCACCGGGTCGCCCACCACCGCGCTCGCGAAATAAGGGGCGAAAATGTAGATAACAACGAGATTATAATAAGGGTTTCGGGCGAATTCGAACATCGCCCAGCCCATGCCTTTGAGCCCGAACGGGCCGCCCGTCGCGGCCTCCCCGAGGCGTTCCGCAAGCGGCGCATGGGCCATTTCACATCCTCCCATCGCCGCTTTTCGGGCGTTTGGCTCAGCCTGTCCTATTCGACCCCGGAGGGAAAGCCCCGGCCGCCGCCGCCCGGAAAGACCCCGCACCCAGCCCCAACTAGCCGCGGTGTCCTGGGTAGACCTCTTCGCCGGCGACGGTGAGCTTGAAAATATCGGGGCGCGAGTAGTGCCCGGCCGGGTCGCTCGCCATTTTGCACTTCCGGGCGAGCGCCAAATCGGCCTCTGCGGTTAGAACGCCCTCCTCTCCGATGAGGGGGCCGGCGACGATCTCGCCGCGCGGGTCGATGATCGCCGAGCCGCCATTGTGGTCGAACGCATAGAGGCCGGCCCATCGCTGGGGCACATGGGCCTTCGTGCGGAGGCCGGCGGCGCAGATCGTCCAGGCGCCGGCTTGGCTCGCGAATGCGCGGGAGAGAAGCAGCTGGCGCGCCCAGACCGGCGCCGCCGGCGCGGGGTCCGGCTCCTGGCCCGGCCAGGCGGCGACATGCACGTCGGTTCCGCGGGCCATGAGCGCGTAGGCCGGCAGGACGGCGTTGTGCTCCCAGCAATTAAGAGCCGAGAGGCGGCCCCAGTCCCGGGCCATGGGTTTGAGGCCCTTCGCGTCGCCGTCTCCCCAGACTGAGCGTTCATGGTGGGTCGGCTTCAGCTTTCGGTGGCGATTGAGAATCTCGCCGGTCCGCGAAATCGTCAGCATCGTGCAATAAAGCGTCGCTTCGGTCCGCGGGTCGAGTTCATTCACCCCGATCACGAGATCCGCGTTCGCCCGTTCCGCCGCCTTTGCGAGCGCTGCGACTTCGGGTCCGTCGAGGCGGACGCCGTTCGCGAGCAGTTCAGCCGCCGCGTCCCACCAGGTCTCGCCCAATGGGCTGTCGACGAAGAAGGGATAGCCTGGCAGCCACGCCTCGCCGAACGCGATCACGTCGGGTTTGTCCTTCGCCGCCTCGGCGATCCAGTGCAGCGCCTTTTCAAGCGCCTCGGATTTGTCGAAGAAGGCCGACGCCGCTTGCACGGTCGAGAGGGTGATTGTGTCGGTCATGGCCTTGGGGGCTTAGCGCTCGACGAGGCGCTCGCGCAAGGCGCGCCGTTTGCCGTCGTCGACGCCCAGCGTATCGGAAAGATAGGCCTCGACCGATCCGGCTTCCGACTTGATCGCCTCGAAGGCCGTCGTCAGATAGCGGCCGCGCACGCCCAGAAACGGCCGATAGACGTCCGCGTCATAGGCCTTGCCCAGCATGTCGTTAAAGTAAGCGGTCGCTTCGGGCAGTCGGTCGGCGATGTTCGCGGCCTGGTTGGTCAGCTCATAGTCCGCCCAGATATCGACCTCGCCCACGCCAAGCGTCGTCAGGGTCAGCGCGCATAAAATGCCGGTCCGGTCCTTGCCCGCCGCGCAATTGACGACCGCCGCCTCCTCGCTCTCCAAACCTGCGAGCCGGTCGAACCAACCCTGGAACAGCTCGACATGGTGGGGCCTGAAGGGCGCGGTCAAATAGTACTGGTTCATCCAATCGTCGGCCGCTTCGGCGCTCGCTTCGACCTCATGGAGAAACTGCACGTGGGGGCTCTGGGTCTCGCGCCCGCCGTCATGGGTCATAATATGGACCCCCTCCCCCGGCCAGCGGTTCACCTGGCGCTCACGCTCGTCTGGCCGTCGAAGATCGGCCTGGAAGACGACGCCGAAACTGTCGAGAGTCTCCACATCGCCCTCCGTCGCCTCGGCGTAATGGCCCGAGCGAAAGAGCAAGCCCGGCCGGACGCGACCGCCGTCTTCGGTGGCGTAGCCGCCGAAATCGCGAAAGTTGCGTACGCCTTCCAACGGCTTGATGCGGTCATTCATAGCGGGCTCCGGAGCGGTCGATCGTCATCGCGGGTCTAGTCGTTTTTCGCCCCCGAGTCCCGACTTGGTTTATCGAAACGGCGGCTCGTCAAACGCCCGCAATTTCCGCGAATGCAGCGCCGCGCCGCCGTCTTGGGCCAGTTTCTCAAGCGTCTGGATGCCGATCCGGATATGCTCGCCGATCGCACGCTCATAGAACCGGTTCGCAGCGCCGGGCAGCTTGATCTCGCCATGCAGCGGCTTGTCGGAGACGCAGAGGAGCACCCCGTAAGGCACGCGCAGGCGGTAGCCGTTCGCAGCGATCGTCGCACTTTCCATGTCGATGGCGATGGCGCGCGATTGGTTGAACCGGAGCGCTGTGTCGGAGAAGCGAAGCTCCCAGTTCCGGTCGTCCACCGTGACCACAGTGCCCGTGCGCAGCCGTTTCTTGAGCGCATCGCCCCGCTCGCCGGTGACCTCGGCCGAGGCCTCCTGCAACGCCACCTGCACCTCGGCGATCGGAGGCACCGGAATGTCCGGCGGCAGGACGGCGTCGAGGACGTTGTCGTCCCGCAAATAAGCGTGGGCGAGCACATAGTCCCCGATCGACTGGGAATGCCTGAGGCCGCCGCAATGACCCACCATGATCCAGCATTGCGGGCGGAGGACGGCGAGGTGGTCGGTGATCGTCTTCGCGTTGGAGGGGCCGATGCCGATATTGACAAGGGTGATGCCCACCCCCTCGTCGGCGCTCAGGTGATAGGTCGGCATTTGGAAGCGCCGCCACGGCCCGTCATTGATTTTCTGAAGCGGATCCTCGGTCGTCTCCTCGACGACCACGCCGCCCGGCGCGGTGAGCCGGCGATAGGGCCCGGGCTGCCGAATCCGCTCAACCGCCCACTCGGTGAAGGCGTCGACATAACGGTGGTAGTTGGTGAACAGGATATATTGTTGGAAGGCGTCGATCGGCGTTCCCGTATAGTGCTTGAGCCGCTTAAGCGAGAAATCGACGCGCGGCGCATCAAAGAGCGCGAGCGGCTTGTCGCCGGTCTCTTCAAACAGTTCGCCATCGGCCACCTCGTCGCCGATATGGGCGAGCTTCGGGGAGGGGAACCAGCGGGCGAGCTCGGCGGGCGAGACCTCGTCGAGGCCGTCGGCGTCAAGCTCGTCCCACACATAGGCGTAGGGGATCTCGGAGGCCGATCGGCGCACATCGACGTCGACGGCGTAGTCGCGCAAAAGCGGGGTGAGCTGCTCGACCAGATAGGCGCGGAAGAACGCCGGCTGGGTCACCGAAGTGCGGTAGACGCCGGTCTCTGACAGTTTGCCGAAGGCCCGCGAAATCGGCGGGGGCGGTCCGTCCGGCAGGTAGGTGACGACCAGTTCGGGATAGCAGAACGCGCCCGCGGCCCGCGCTTCGCCGTCGGGGGGGTCGCCGGTTTCGAGATAGCGTTTCAGCGCCGCCGTCAGGGCGCCGGTCGCCTCCCGATAAAGCCGGTCAAGCGCGTCGACGATGGCGTCCGGATCATGGAAGGGGCGGGACATGCCTCGGTTTGGCGCGCGCCGCCGGGCGGGTCAACTGTCCATAGCCCCGCTTGCCACCCTCCCCCCGATGCGCGACAGAGCGCCGAGTTCGAGGGAGACGGCGAATGGCGCGACTGGATGGAAAACGGGCTCTGGTGACGGGCGGCGCCCGGGGGATCGGCGCAGCGACGGCGAAACGGTTCATCGAGGAAGGCGCGCGGGTTTTGATCACCGACGTGCTGGAGGAGGACGGCCCGGCCACCGCAGCCGATCTCGGCGACGCCGCCCGCTTCCAAATCCACGACGTGCGGCAGCCCGACCAATGGCGGACGGCGGTTCAAGCCTGCGAGGATGCGTTCGGCGGGCTCGACATCCTGGTCAACAATGCGGGCTTCGGCGGCGGGCATTTCGAGACCCTTGAGACCATCGACCCGGAGACGATCCGCAAGATCGTCGATATCAATCTGATCGGCGTGATCTATGGCCACCAGGCCGCGATCCCGGCGATGCGCAGAGCGGGCCGCGGTTCGATTATCAATATATCGTCCAACACGGCCATCCACGGCATGAATTCGCTGTCCGTCTACGGCGCCTCGAAATGGGCGGTGCGGGGGCTGACAAAGGTCGCAGCGCGGGAGCTGGGGCCCGAGATCCGGGTCAATTCCGTCCATCCAGGCGGCGCAGACACGCCGATGAGCAATTTCATGGGCATGGAGCACTCGGCGTTCAGTTCGACCATGACCGGCATGCCGCTGCAGCGCGGCTGCGAGGCCCGCGAGATCGCCGACGCGGTCTTGTACTTCGCCTCCGACGAAAGCCGCCACGCGACGGGCTCGGAGCTGTTGATCGATGGCGGCCAGGCGACGGGGCTTTATTTCCAGGCTCTGCCCGGCCACCCGCAGACCCCCTATCGGAAGCTCACGAGCGCCGGCCCGGACAAGTTCAAAGACCAATGACACCGCCCTGGTGGAAGGGGGCGGCGATCTACCAGATCTATCCGCGCAGCTTCGCGGACGGGACCGGCGACGGCGTCGGCGACTTCGCGGGAATGACGGAAAAGCTCGTCCACGTGGCGCGCCTCGGCGTCGACGGGGTTTGGCTCTCACCCTTTTTCCGTTCGCCGATGAAGGATTTCGGCTACGACGTCGCCGATTACTGCGATGTCGACCCGGTCTTCGGCACGCTCGCCGAGTTCGATACGTTCCTCGTCCACGCCCACGACCTCGGCCTCAAGGTCATCATCGACCAGGTCTACTCCCACACCTCCGACCAGCACGCCTGGTTCAAGGACAGCCGGCGAAGCCGCACGGGCGACAAAGCGGACTGGTATGTCTGGGCGGACGCGAAACCCGACGGCTCGCCGCCGAACAATTGGCTGTCCGTCTTCGGCGGGCCGGCCTGGTCGTGGGACGCGACGCGGCGGCAGTATTATCTCCACAACTTCCTGACCGAACAGCCCGACCTCAATTTCCACAATCCCGCCGTTCAAGAAGCTGTTCTGGACGTGGCGCGCTTTTGGCTCGACCGCGGGGTGGACGGGTTTCGGTTGGACGTCGCCAACTACTTCTTCCACGATGCGGATCTGCGCGACAATCCGCCGAGCGGCGCGGGCCGTCCCGCCCGTCCCTATGACCACCAGATCCACCGGTTCAATCGGTCCCAGGCCGAAACCCTCGGCTTCATCGAGCGCCAGCGCGGCGTGCTCGACGCTTATGAGGGCCGCATGGCGGTGGCCGAGATCTTCAGCGCGCACCACAATCAGCGCAGCCTCGACTACACGCTCGGCGAGCGCCGGCTGCACACGGCCTACAATTTCCTGTTCCTCAACGCGCCCGAGCTGACGCCGGATCTCGTCCGCTCGGCCATGTCGGCATGGGAGGGCGTCGACGCCTGGCCGTCCTGGTCCTTCTCGAACCACGACGTCGCCCGCGCCGTCTCCCGATGGGGCGGCGACGCGCCTCCGCCGGCGTTCGCCAAGATGCTGGTCGCGCTGCTCGGCTCCCTTCGCGGCACGGCCTTCATCTACCAGGGCGAGGAGCTTGGCCTGCCCCAGGCCAACGTGCCGTTTGAGCGCCTGAGAGACCCCGAAGCGATCCGGTTCTGGCCCGAAACCCTGGGCCGCGACGGCGCGCGGACTCCGATGCCGTGGACCGCCGATGCGCCGAACGCCGGTTTTTCGCCCCACGCGCCGTGGCTGCCGGTCGATCCCCGTCACCACGCCCTAGCGGTGGATGCGCAAACGGGAGACCCGAACTCCGTCCTCGCAGCCGCAACGCGATTCTTCGCTTTCCGCACGACATCGCCGGCGCTTCGAACGGGCGGCGTCACGTTCCTCGAGACTGAGGGGCGGCTCTTGGTCTTCGAGCGGGCGGCGGAAGACGAGCGCCTCGTCTGCGGGTTCAATCTGTCGAACGAAAGCGCGACCCTCTCATTGGATCGGTTATCAGGCGCGACCCTCGCAGAAATCGGCCTGAAGGCGTCGCTTTCGGGCCGAGTGGCGACGCTGCCGCCCTATGGCGGGTTCATCGCCCGGCCGGCGTGAGGCCCAGGGTCCAGACTCAAGTCTTTTGCCGCAGTGAGCGGCGGAGTTCCGGTTGGTGGCCAGGCGCGGTCCCGCCGAAAAGGCGAGCCTCTTCAAGGGAACGCAACGCC
>CAYYNG010000013.1:0-13857 GCA_964472435.1 uncultured Hyphomonadaceae bacterium
TTTCCAAAACCATGCCTGCATGGAGCCGATGAACGCGACGGCGCTCTGGACCGAAGAGAAGTGCGAGGTTTGGTGCCCGACCCAGAACGGCGAGGCGGCGCTCGCCACCACTTCCGAGGCCGCAGGGCTGCCGATCGAGCAGTGCGAGGTCTACAAGGTCCATCTCGGCGGCGGCTTCGGCCGGCGCGGCGCGCCCGACTATGTCGCCCAGGCGGTCTCAATCGCTAAGCAAATGCCGGGCACGCCGGTCAAACTCCTATGGTCGCGTGAAGAAGACATGCGCCATGGCTTCTTCCATCCGACCACGAAGGGCCGGATGCGCGGCGCCCTCGACGCCGACGGCAAGCTCAGCGGTCTGCATATGCGGATCTCGGGCCAGTCCATCCTCGCCGCCTTGATCCCCCAGGCCCTGGTCGACGGCATGGATTTCGCGACCTTCCAGGGGTTGCTGCCCACCGGCGCCGATCCCCGGGTCGAAGATCAGACGCTGAAATACACGTTCCCGAACTTCCTGATCGACCATGCTATGCGGAACCCGCCCGTCCGTCCGGGGTTTTGGCGGGGCGTGAACCTCAACCAGAACGCCATCTATATGGAGTGCTTCCTTGACGAGATGGCCCATGCGGCCGGCCGGGATCCGCTCGCGTTTCGGCTCGAAATGCTCCAAGACAGCCCGAAGACCGCGGCCGTGCTGCAAGCGGTGGCGGACCGGTCCGGCTGGGGGGCCGACGACGGCCTCGCCCGCGGGCTCTGCGTCATGTACGGTTTCGGCTCCCACGTCGCCGCCTGCGCCGAGGTCACGGTGGACGATGACGGCCGGCTGAAGATGCACCGCATTGTGGCCGCCACCGACCCCGGCACCGCGGTGAACCCCCAACAGATCGAAGCCCAGGTCGAAGGCTCGTTCGTCTACGGCCTCTCGGCGATGCTCTATGGCGAGATCACCTTCGAAAACGGCGAGGTTCAGCAGACGAATTTCGATACGTTCAATTCCCTGCGCCTTGCCGACATGCCGAAGGTCGAAACCATTGTCATGCCCTCGGGCGGTTTTTGGGGCGGGGTGGGCGAGCCCACTATCGCGGTCGCCGCGCCGGCGGTCTTGAACGCGATCTACGCCGCCACTGGCAAGCGGGTCCGCCAACTGCCGATCAAGGACCAGGACCTCAGGGCGTGATCGCGCGCGCGGGGCTCGCGTCCCTTGCCGCTGCGCTGGCCGCCGCCTGCGGAAGCGGCGGGGCGGCGTCGTCTGCGGACGCGTCGCCTTCGCAGACGGGGTCCTTTGCACGTTCGGCCAGCCTCGCGGCGGCGTGCTCGGGCTGCCATTCCGCGGCCGATACGGCGATCCCCAGCCTCGCCGGCGCGGCGAGCGCTGAGATCGCCGCCGCCCTTCTCGAGTATAAGAGCGATGCAGACGGAACGAGCGTGATGCATCGCCTCGCCCGGGGATACAGCGAGGCCGACATCGCCCTGGTGGCCGCTTATCTCGGCGGTTCGGAGACGCCTTAGCATGACGCCGGCGCGCCGATCGGTCCTCGCCGGGCTCGCCGCCCTCGCCGCGGCCCCGGCGGCGCTGGGGCAGGCGTCGGCGCGGGTCGCGGTGGTCGGCGGAGGATTTGGCGGTGCGAGCGCCGCGCGCCGGCTGAAAGAAATCGCGCCGGGGATCGAGGTGACCTTGGTCGAGCCCAACGCGACCTATACGGCTTGTCCCTTCAGCAATCTCGTCCTCGGCGGCCTCGCTGGGATGGCCGGTCAGCGCTTTCGCTATGGCGGCCTCGCCGCCCGGGGCGTACGGGTCGTCCAAGCGCGGGCCGATCGCGTCGACGCCGCAGCGAAAATCGTCCGGCTCGAGGATGGCGCCGAGCTTCGCTACGACCGGCTGATCCTGTCGCCCGGCGTCGACATCCGCTGGGGCGCGCTGGCGGGGTACGACGAGGCGGCCGCCGAGGCGATGCCCCATGCCTGGAAGGCCGGCGCGCAGACGGAGCTCTTGGCCCGCCAGCTTTCCGCGATGGAGGATGGAGGGCTCGTCGTCATGTCGGCCCCGCCCGCGCCCTATCGCTGTCCGCCCGGGCCCTATGAGCGGGCGAGCCTGATCGCGCATTTCCTGAAAACCCGAAAGCCGGCCGCAAAGGTTCTCGTCCTCGATGCGAAGGATAATTTCTCGAAGAAGCCGCTTTTCCTCGAGGCCTGGTCGGAGCTTTATGGCGAAACGCTCGAATGGCGCGGGGCCTCGGCGGACGGCCGCGTGGGCCGTGTCGATCCTACGGCTATGACGGTGGAGACCGACTTCGAGACGTTCAAAGCCGATGTGGTCAACATCATCCCGCCGCAAAAGGCCGGCGCGATCGCCGAGCGGGCCGGCGTGGCGGACGCCACCGGCTGGTGCCCGATCGACGCGACATCGTTTGAGTCCGCGCTCCGGCCCGCGATCCACGTGATCGGCGACGCGACCATCGCGGCGCCGATGCCGAAGTCGGCTTTTTCCGCTAGTCTTCAGGGCAAGATTTGCGCGCTTCAGGTTGCGCGGCTCCTGTCCGATTTGCCGGCTGCGCCGACGGTTCTTGCGAACACCTGTTATTCCTTTGTCTCGCCCGACGCCGCCGTGTCGGTCGCCGGCGTCTACGCCAATGAGGGCGTGATCTTCGCAGAAATCGCAGGCGCGGGGGGCGCGAGCCCGCTCGGGGCGCCGCCGGAGGATCGGGCCGCGGAGGCCGCCCAGGCGCGGGCCTGGTATCGCGCCGCCACCGCCGAGGCGTTCGGCTGATGCGCGCCGCGGCGCTCGGCGCCCTCGCCTTAGCGGGGTGCGGCGGAGAGGCGGCGGGATTGATCGGCCCGGCCGATCTCGCTGGCGACGCGATCCCGAAGCCGCTGACGGAGGCGGCGGGCGATCCGGTGCGCGGACGGCGGCTCTTCGCTGACCGCGACGGCGGGCATTGCGTGCTCTGCCATGCCGTCGCCGGCCTTGACGCGGCGTTCCAGGGGGATGTCGGCCCGGAGCTGAGCGATGTCGGCGCGCGCCTCACTCCGGGACAGATCCGGCTGCGCATCGTCGACGCCTCGCGGCTCAATCCCGATACGGTGATGCCGCCCTACTATCGAACAGAGGGCCTCAACCAAGTGGCGCGTGGCTATCGCGGCCGGCCGGCGCTATCTTCGGACCAGATCGAGGATCTCGTCGCTTATCTCTCGCTGCAAAAGGACGCTGCGCCTTGAAACCCGTGGACGCTGCAAGGATCGATCGCCGCGCGCTCCTCCGCGCGGGATCGGGGGTCGTGATCGCGTCGGCGCTGCCCATCCCCGCCACCGCCGCGCCGGAGGATATGCAGGCCGCGGTGGCGGCGCTGTTCGGCGACCGAGCCATTCAGGACGGGCGGGTTCGGGTCGACCTTCCGCCGATCTCCGAGAACGGCTTTTCGGTGCCGGTCGCGGTGGAGGTCGAAAGCCCGATGACCGAGGCCGATCATGTTGAGCGCATCGCCGTTTTCTCGCCGCGCAATCCGGTGGCGAGCCTCATCCAATTCGAACTCGGCCCCAGGGCCGGCCGCGCCAGGGTGGCGACCCGCATTCGGCTGGCGGGCACCCAAAGCCTTTTGGTCGTCGCCGAGATGAACGACGGCTCGCTTTGGTCGGGCGCGGCCGAGACCGTCGTCACCCTGGCGGCGTGCGTCGTGCTCTAGGAGACCCTTGCCATGGCGGCCATCCGTTTGTCTGTTCCCGCCACCGCCGCGCGCGGCGAGGTCGTCGAGGTGAAGGCCTTGATCCAGCATGAGATGGAGAGCGGCTTTCGTCGAGGCTCCCGCGGCGAGGTGATTCCGCGCGACATTATCACTGATTTCGAGTGTCTTTATAATGGCGAGCAGGTCTTCCGAGCGACGTTGTTTCCCGGCGTTTCGGCGAATCCGTTTTTGACGTTCCACACCGTCGCCGTTCGGTCTGGGACCCTGGAGTTCCGCTGGACCGATCAAAACGGCGAGACCTGGTCGGACACCGCCGAGATCACCGTCGCCGAATGAGGCGGATCCTCGCCGCCATCGCCGTCCTCGCGGGCGGATGCGGGGCGGCCGAGGCGCCCCTTGACCCGGGCCCGGACCTCGATCCCGGCTTAGTTGTTTCGGGCGTTACGTTCCTCACTCCCGAAACCCAGGCGCTGCAGCGCGACGCGTTCGCCAATCCCGGCCTCCTCTGGGTCGATCGCGGCGCGGCCTTGTTTTCCGCCGCCGACGGACCGGCCCCCAGCTGCGCGAACTGCCATGATCCGGGCGGCTTGGCGGGCGTCGCGGCGCGATATCCAAAGATCGACGCGGCCTCCGGCCGGCTGGTCAATCTGGAAGGTCGCATCAATCTTTGCCGCGAGCGTCGCCAGGGGGCGCCGGCGCTGTCCTATGAATCCGAGGCGCTGCTGTCCTTGACCGCCTATCTCGCCGCGCTTTCCAAGGATGCGCCGATGGCCCCGCAGACAGACGCGGACACCCGGTCTCACCTCGAGGCGGGCCGGGCGTATTTCTTCACCCGCCGGGGGCAGTTCAATCTCGCCTGCAGCCATTGCCATGACGACAATTGGGGCCGCAAGCTGCGCGGCGACACGATCAGCCAGGGCCACGGAAACGGGTTCCCGGCCTACCGGCTGGAATGGCAGACGCTGGGATCGCTCCACCGGCGCTTTCAAGACTGCGACGCCGGCGTGCGCGCCGAGCCGAAAGCCCTCGGCTCGGACGCGTATCTGAACCTCGAGCTCTACCTTGCGGCGCGGGCGAGCGGGCTTGCGCTGGAGGCGCCGGCGGTCCGCCGCTAAAGCACGTTGGGAGCAAACGGAAGCGTTTGCGAACGGAGACTTGCTCTAAAACAAGGACCTAGCGCGCCTCGTCAGGCGGCGCCGAGCTGTTCGTCGAAGAGCGCGAGCATGCGGGCCCAGGCGCGTTCGGCCTGTTCGGGATTGTGGGCGCGGGAATCGGTCGGCACCCAGCCATGCATGGCGCCCTCATAGACCTCGATCTCGGCGGGAACGCCCGCCGCTTCGAAGGCTTCGACCAGCGTGTCTTTCGCATGGGGCTCGCGCTCGTGATCGTTTTCGGCGATGGCGATCAGCGCGCCGCCGGTGATCTCGCTCGCCAGGCGGTGGGGGCTGTCCGGCGCATCGGTGACCAATCCGCCGCCATGGAAAGAGCAAGCCGCCTTAATCCGCTCGGGCGCGGCGGCCGCCGCCCGCAGCGTCCATGAACCGGTCATGCAGAACCCGACCGCGCCGATGCCGCGGGACGTGTCGACGGCCGGTTGCCGGTCCAGCCACGCCGCCATCGCTTTGCCATCGGTCGCCGCCGTCTCGGGCGAGAGGGCTTGGTAATGCGGGCGTACGAGGTCCCGGCCGCCGGGGTCGCGAATGGTCAGACCGTCGAAAAAGAGCTGGCCGGTCGTCGTTCGGTAATAGGGGTTCACGGCGAGGACGCTGTAGCCCGCCCCAGCGAGGCGTCGCGCCATGTCGAAAAAGGCAGGGCGGACGCCGTGGATGTCGGGCCAGATGATCACCGCCGCATGGGCCCCGTCCGCCGGATGAATGAAAAGCGCGTCGGCTGTCCCGTCCGGGGTCGGAACGGCGACCTCGGCCTCGGTCAAGTCTCCGCTCTGGTATTTCGGCGCGGCGTGGGCCGATTGGAAAAGCCCGCCGGCGGCGAGGGCGGCCGAGGTACGGACCGCGAAGCTACGGCGCGTCAGCGCTTTTCTCTCAAGATAAGCGTCGAGTTCGCGCTCGCTGATATCATCGCACATGACCGGCCCTCTGTTTTGACTTGGAAGCGACGTTACCCCAACCGCCACGCGTGTCGATGCGCCTTCGCCCGGCGGCCGATCAGGTTTTCGCGAGCCGCTGGCGGGGGCGCGGCCGCCCGCGCTCCCTATTCCGCCGGCCCCGGAGCGGGGGCGAGGGCGCGGTACTCGTCCCGCATGCCCAGATAGAGGCTGAGACAGCAGACGAGGAGCACCGCCGTGAAGGGCAGGGCGGCGGTGATCGTGCCGGCCTGCAGCGATGTCAGCGCTTCAGCCCCGCCGCCATAGAGAAGCGTCGACGCGGTGAGGCCCAGCATGCAGGCCCAGAAGATCCGCTGGCTGACCGGTGCGTCGGTTTTGCCGCCCGAGGTGATCGTATCGACGACCAGCGCGCCGGAATCCGCCGAGGTCACGATGAACACGATGAGGAGGGCGATCGCGGCGGTCGAGGTGACGGCGGCGAAGGGCAGCTCTGACAGCATCTGGAAGAGAACGAGCGAGGCGTTCGAGACCCCGCCGGCCAGCTCGCCGGCGCCCGCTTTGTTTTGCGCGATCGCGGTTTCGCCAAAGGCCGTGAACCAGATGATGCAGATCGTCACCGGCGCGAGGAGCACGACCGTGAAGTATTCCCGCACCGTTCGGCCGCGGGAGATGCGGGCGATGAACATGCCGACAAAGGGCGACCATGAGATCCACCAGGCCCAATAGAAGATCGTCCAATCGTGGAACCACTGGACGTCGTTGCGGCCCACCCAGTTGGTGAACGCTGGTGCGTCAAGCACATAGGCGAGCGTGTTTTCGCCGAGGCCCAAGACGATCGCCGCTGTGGGGCCGGCGACGACGACGAACAGCAGCAGCGCCACTGCGACGCCCATATTGATATTGCTCAGCATCTTCACCCCGCCGTCCATCCCGCGCACGACGGAGAGGACCGCGAGCCCCGTCATCACGGCGATCAAGCCGATCTGAACGGCCAGATTGGGCTCGAAATCGAGCAGGTATCCCAGCCCGCTCGCCGCTTGCGTGCCCCCGATCCCGATCGTCGTCGACAGGCCGAAAATCGTCGAAACGACGGCGACGAGGTCGATCAGGTGCCCTGGCCAGCCCCAGACGCGCTCGCCGAGGACCGGGTAGAAGGCCGAACGGATGCTGAGCGGCAGTCCCTTGTTGTGGGCGAAAAAGCCGAGCGAAAGGCCGACAATCGCGTAGACCCCCCAGGGTGCAAGACCCCAATGGAACAGGGTGGCGCTGAAGGCGAGCCGCTCGGCCTCCGGGGCGTTCGGCGCCACATCGAAGGGCGTGCCGAACCAGTCGGTGTAGTAGCCAAGCGGCTCGGCCGCGCCCCAGAACATGAAGCCGATGCCCACGCCCGCGGCGAAGAGCATGGCGACCCAGGAGCGGCGGCTGAAATCGGGCGTTGCGTCAACTCCGCCGAGCCGGATGCGACCGAGCGGCGAAATGGCCAGCGCGACGGCGAAGGCGAGGACGATCACCGGTGTGGCGGCGAACATCCAATCGAACCCTTCGAGGGTGCGCGCCTTCGCTGTGGTCAAGACGCCGGTCGCCGTCTCGGGAAAAATCAAAGTGGCGGCGGAAAAAAGAAGAACGAGCGCGGCGCTGACGAAGAAAACCGGGTTGTGCACGTCGAGGCCGAAAACCTCCACATTGTCCTGGCCGACCTCATAATCGGTCTCATACTCGGATTGATGATCGGTTTCGCTCAAAAAGGCGCTCCATGTGTCGCGGCGGCCCAGGTCGCTCTCCGGGCGCACCGTTCCTTGAAAAGAGTCAAAGACCAAATGAATAACTGACAGATATTAAACGAAGTTGATAGGCTTCGGCTGGTCGCACCGCGCCTAGGCTGATGTAAATTGGCAACACTTTCCCGAACTTACCAGCCTGGACGGTTCAAATATCACATTAAAACCTTTCAACCATCGAAATAAGTTCGTATCGACCATCACACCCAATCACTAACCCGTGAGTCCCGTTTGGGGCTCGCCGCCCGCGTCCAGGGGGATGCGGCGCGCACCGTAATCCCGGGGAATCAAACGATGCATCGATACCTTAGCGGCGTCTCCGTGGCCGCCCTTACCGCCGCCCTCGCCGCGCCGATCGCGCTGGCGCAAACCAGCGGCGAAACGCAAACCGCCGACGCGCGCCGCCTCAAGCCCGTGGTCGTCACCGCGACGAAACGCGCCGAAAGCGCGCAAGACATCCCCGTCGCGGTGAGCGCGCTGGGCGAGGAGACGCTCGACCAGCTCGATGTCAACGTTTTCACAGACTACCTCACCCAGTTGCCCGGCGTGACCGCCGGCGGCAGCGGGCCGGGCCAGTCGCAGATCTATATCCGCGGGCTCGCCTCCACGACGCCAAACCTCACCACGGCGGGTGTTGCGGGCCTCGCCCCGAACGTCGCGCTTTATTTAGACGAGCAACCGGTCTCCCAACCGGGCCGGAACCTTGACGTCTACGCAGCCGATCTTGAGCGGATCGAGGTGCTGGCCGGGCCCCAAGGCACGCTTTTCGGCGCGAGCTCGCAAGCGGGCACCGTTCGCCTCATCACCAACAAGCCCGTCTTGGGCGAAGTGCAGGCGAGCGCGAATTTCGGCACGTCGTTCACCGAGGGCGGGGAGATGAGCAACAATGCCGAGGCGGTCTTGAACGTGCCGATCGGCGACAAGTTCGCGCTTCGCGGCGTCGTCTATGTCGATGACCAGGGCGGCTATATCGACAATGTGGCCGGCACGCGCTCGGCGATCGATTCAGCCCGCTTCCGGCCCGAAGGCACGGTGCGCGACAATGGCGTGCCGGTCTCCGCTTTCCGCGCCGGTTTCCAGTCGACGGCCGATCTTTCGGGCGTCACCTTCCTCGAGGCGGAGAACTCCGCCTTGGTGGAGGATGATTTCAACGACACGACCTATGCCGGCTTCCGGCTAAGCGCGCTCTATGAGTTCAACGAGGATTGGCGGATCACGGTCTCCCACGCCCAGCAAAGCCTTGAAAGCGAGGGCGTGTTCTTCACCGATCCCGAGCTCGACGATCTTGAGATCCAGCGTTTTGAAGCCGACGAACTCGACGACGATTATTCGAACACCGCCTGGACGCTGGAGGGCCGGCTCGGCGTGCTCGAGGCCGTCTATACCGGCGCCTTCACCGATCGGCGCACCGACCAGACGGTCGACTACACCGATTATCTCTTCGTCGGCCAGTATCTGCCCTATTATATCTGCGACGGTTCGGTCTCCTATCCTGGCGACGCGGCTCCGAGCGGCGTTTGCCAAGCGCCGAACCTCTTCGTGCAATCGGAGACCGACACCGAGGTCTTCACCCACGAGCTGCGCTTTTCAACGCCCAGCGACTGGCGGCTGCGCGGGACTTTCGGCGGCTTCTACAGCGATCTCGAGCTCGTTGAGCTGAATGATTTCGTCTATCCTGGCTCGACGGAGATCGACCTCTTCGGCCTCGCCGGCTTCCCAGAGAACTTTCCCCAGCCGACGGCCTTCCAATCGGATCCCGGGCCGCTGCCGCCGGGCGGCATTTTCCGAAACGACATCCGCCGCACCGACGAACAGTTCGGCATTTTCGGCGAAGCGACGTTTGACGTGATCCCCGACACGCTGGCGGTGACGTTCGGCGTTCGGTACTTCGATGTTGATGTGGATTTCGAAGGCAGCGCGAACTCGTCGTTCTGTAATTCAAGCGGCGTCGATGAGAACGCATTCGGCACGAACCTGTCTGACCTGTTCGATGGGGACGGCGAATTCACCTTCATCGGCACATGCGCCGACGATCTCCGCCAGACCTTTACACTCGGCCAGACGCTCGAGGAGATCACCGCCGCCGGCCTGTCGGAGTCCCAGGCCGAACTTGTTCTCGCGTCTCTCGAGGCGCCGGACTCGGCCTCCACCGACGGCGTCATCTTCAAGGGCAATGTCAGCTGGACGCCGACGGATGATCTGCTCTTCTACTTCACCTTCTCCGAAGGGTTCCGGCCGGGGCTTCTCAATCGCCCGGGCGGGGCCGCGGGGCCCGGCGGCTTCACCGTGCCCTTCGCCCTCGACACGGATGACGTTCAGAACTTCGAGATTGGCTGGAAGACCCAGCTCTTCCAAAACCAGGTTCAGCTCAACGGCAACGCCTTCTTCGTCGATATCAGCGAGCTGCAGACGACGATCTTCGACCCGTCGATCACAAACCTCTTCTTCTCGGACAATGCCGCCGACGCGCAGCTCTATGGTCTGGAAGCGGACTTTATCTACGCCCCGGCCCAGATCGAAGGCTTGACCATCGCCGGCGCCTTCTCCGTGCTCGACACAGAGATCACCGAGGTCCTGACGCCGACGGGCGACGTGATCGAGGGCGACGAGCTCGCTTTCGCGCCGAACTTCCAGGCCAATCTGCGCGCCCGGTACGAGTGGCCGGTCTCGCTGGCCGATACGGAATACACCGCCCACGTGATGCCGCAGCTCGCCTATTCGGGTGAATCCTTCAGCGACATCATCACGATCAACCGCATCGAGCTCGACGATTGGTTCACCCTAGGCCTTTCCGCGGGCCTGACAGCCGATCACTGGTCGGTCGAGCTTTTCGCCAACAACCTCACCGACGAACGCGCCGAGATCAGCGGCAACTTCGTCTTCGACCGGGAGCGGATCACCCCGATCCGGCCGCGCACCTATGGCGTCCGTCTGGGCTTCCAATACTAGCGCACGAGGCGCAGAATCAGCGGTCATGACCGACGGTTCTGCGCCAATGCCCGATGAGGATATCCAAGCCGCGCTGAAGGCGGCCGAGGTCGATATGCGCGCCGGCCGCTTTACCGCGGCGATTTCGGGGCTGGCGCCGGTCCTTTCGGCTAAGCCGGACCATGTCGAAGCGCTCTATCTAAGCGCTGTATCCCACCGCTACATCCAAGATCCGGACTCAGCATTGCGGTGGATAGGGCGTTTGATAGAGGCGGCGCCGGAATTCGGCCGGGCTCACCAAGAGCACGGCCACCTTCTCCGCGGATTGGGCCGGGGAGAGGCGGCGATCGGCGCCTATGCGCTGGCCTGCAGGTATAACCCGGCGCTCGAAGCCAGCTGGCGCGCCCAGGCTGAGCTCTTACAGGCGGCCGGACGGGCGGGGGAGGCCGCCGCCGCACGCGCCCAAGCGGCGCGGCTTGCGGACCTGCCGAAACCCTTGGTCGGTGCGATGCACCTGCTTTACGAAGGCAAGCTCCTGAAAGCCGAGCGGGCGTGCCGCGCATTCCTTCAGAAAACACCCCACCATGTGGAGGCGATGCGCCTGCTCTCCGACATCGGCGGCCGGCTTGGCGTCTTGGAAGACGCCGAGTTCCTCCTTGAAAGCGCCCACGAGCTGGAGCCCGCCAATACGCAGGTTATGCTTGATTATATTCAAGTCTTACGGAAGCGGCAGAAGTTTGAAGCCGCCCGTGACCAGGCGAAGGCGCTCTATGAGACAGATCCTGCGAACCCCGTCTTCCAATCACATTATGCGATCGAGTTGATGCAGACGGGCGACTATGACGCGGCGCTCGCGCTTTTCGACGCCGTCCTCGAAAAACTGCCGACGGACCCGGCGACGCTGACCTCGAAAGGCCACGCGCTCAAAACCCTCGGTCTCCAGGACGAGGCGATCGCATGCTATCGCGCGGCTTTCGCCGCAAATCCGCGCCATGGCGACGCCTATTACGGGCTTGCCAATCTAAAGACATATCGGTTCGACGATGCTGAGATCGCGGGGATGCGTCAGGCGCTCGAAACGCCTGGGCTCGATCACGCGTCCCGCGTCCATCTTTGCTTCGCGCTCGCCAAAGCCTTTGAAGACGCAGGCGATTTCGACGCGGCCTTCGACCATTACGAGCAGGGGAACGCGCTGAAGCGCCGCCAGAGCCGCTATTCGGCCGACCAGATGGACGCGGAGTTCGCTGCGCAGAAATCGGTCTGCACGCCTGCGCTCTTCACCGCCAAAGCCGGGCAGGGCTGCCCAGCGCCGGACCCGATTTTCATCGTCGGGCTGCCGAGGGCGGGCTCCACCCTCATCGAACAGATCCTCGCCTCCCACAGCCAGGTGGACGGCACGCTCGAGCTGCCGAACATCTTGGCGTTGGCGCACCGGCTGGGCGGCCGCCGCCGGGCCGAAGGCGAGCCGCGCTATCCGGCTGTTTTGGCCGATCTAAGCGCCGACGAGCTTCAAGCGTTCGGGGAGGAGTATATCGAAAAGACCCGCATCCACCGCCGGGGCGCGCCCTTCTTCACGGATAAGATGCCGAACAATTTCCGACATATCGGCCTTATCAGCCTGATCCTTCCCAATGCGAAGATCATTGACGCGCGGCGAGACCCCATGGATTGCTGCGTCTCCGGCTTCAAACAGCTTTTCGCCGAGGGCCAGGAGTTCACATACGGGTTGGAGGACATGGGCCGGTATTATCGCGGCTATATCGATCTGATGGATCACTGGGAGCAAGCGCTGCCGGGCCGTATTCTACGGGTCCAGCACGAGACGCTGGTGGCGGATTTCGAAGCCCAGGTCCGGCGGATGCTGGACCATTGCGGCCTCGCGTTCGAACCCGCCTGCCTCGCCTTCCACGAAACGCCCCGCGCTGTGCGGACGGCGAGTTCGGAGCAGGTGCGCCAACCAGTCAGCGACAAAGCGATCGGCGGCTGGCGGCGGTATACGCATCGCCTGGCGCCGTTGATAGAGGCGCTCGGTCCGAGCCTTGCGCCGATGGCGGAGGCCCGACCGTGACCCCGCGCGCGTCGGACGCCTTGATCGCGCTGCGGCGGATACAGCGGCGGACAGAGCACGCCTCAAAGCGTCTCGCCCATCAGGCCGGCATGACGCCGTCCCAGCTCGTCGTCCTGCAACTGCTTCACGAAAAGGGGGACCGCACGGTCGGCGAAATCGCAAAAGCGACCCAGCTTTCCAACGCGACGATCACCAGTCTCGTCGACAAGCTCCAGGCCCAGGGCCTTGTCGGGCGCCGCCGCGACGACTGCGATCGCCGACGGGTTCTGCTGACGCTTCTGCCGGAGGGACGGGCCCGCATGGCGGCGGCGCCTGACCTCTTGCAGGAGACGTTCGTGGAGCGGTTCGAAGCGCTCGAGCCTTGGCGCCAAGCCATGCTGATCTCGGCGCTCGAACACCTCGCCGAACTGCTCGATGCCGAACGGATCGACGCGGCCCCCATCCTCGATATCGGCGCCCTCGACGAAAACCCAGCGGCGGTCTAGCGCTGGCGCCTCTGGCGCGCTGTCAAGGCTCGGCCGCCCCCTTCGCAAACGCCTCAAGTCCCGACCGGATATGCAGATCGCGCTGTGGGAAGGGGATCTCGACGCCCGCTTTCTTGAGCGCGGAAAAGACCCGGAAGCGCATATCGTTCCGCACCCACAGCATATTGTTGGCGTCGCGAATAAAGAAGCGAAGCTCCATATTGAGGGAGCTGTCGCCATAGTCGGCGAAATAGACATAAGGCTCGGGATAACGGATCACCTCCGGCACGCCGTCGAGGCAAGATAAGAGGACGTCTCTCACCGCTTCGGGATCGGAGTCGTAGGAGACCCCGACCGCCACGATCACCCGAGCGGTTTGATCCTTATAGGTCCAGTTTTGAACGGATGCCGAGATAAGCTCGGAATTCGGGACGATGATCGAGCAGCGATCGAATGTTTCGATTTCCGTCGACCGAACGCTGATGCGCTTGACCTTGCCCTCGCCCGAGGAGGTGATCACCCAGTCGCCGATCTTAATCGGCCGCTCGAAAAGCAGGATGAGGCCGGAGACGAAATTGTTAACGATGCTCTGGAGGCCGAACCCGATGCCGACCGAAAGGGCGCCGGCGATAATCGCGAGATTGGAAAGGTCGAACCCGACCGCCGAAACCCCCGTGAGAAACGCGATGACGAGGCCGACATAGCCAACCAAGGTCTTGAAAGAGTGCCGCACACCGGGATTGAGCCGCGTCATCGGTAGGATGCGGTTTTCAAGGACCCGCTGAAAGAGCCGTGTCAGCACCAAGATGAAGACAACCAGAATCAGCCCGTAAACGAGGCCGGCCGGCGAAATGCGGATCGAACCAATCGAGAAGCC
>CAYYNG010000014.1:0-13609 GCA_964472435.1 uncultured Hyphomonadaceae bacterium
GCGAAACCGGCCGTCGGACCGCCGCAGCCCGGAATCAGCTCTCAGTGTATCGGTAGCCAACGCCATACAGGGTCTCGATCGCGTCGAACTCGTCGTCGACTTCTCGGAATTTCTTCCTCAGTCGCTTGATATGGCTGTCGATCGTTCGATCGTCCACATAGATCTGATCGTCATAGGCCGCGTCCATCAGCTGATCCCGGCTTTTCACATAACCAGGGCGCTGGGCCAGGGATTGGAGAATCAAGAACTCCGTGACGGTAAGGCGGACCGGCCGGCCCTCCCACGTGCAGGCGTGGCGGTTGGGATCGAGGGTCAGCCGCCCGCGCACGATCGGTTTGTGATCGCCGTCTTCAAGATTTCCGGCCGCGGCCCGGGCGCGGCGCAGGACGGCCTTGACCCGCTCGGCGAGGAGACGGTTCGAACACGGTTTCCGAACGAAATCGTCGGCCCCGATATTAAAGCTAATGACCTCGTCGATCTCTTCCTCTTTCGAGGTGAGGAATATGACCGGCAGCTCCGAGGTTTGCCGGAGGCGGCGGAGCAGCTCCATCCCGTCCATTTTGGGCATCTTGACGTCGAGGATCGCGATGTCCGGCGGGCTTTCGGTCAAGGCCGGAAGGGCCGCCTCGCCGTCGTGATAGGTGCGGACGGCGTAGCCCTCCGCCTCGAAGAAGATCTTAAGCGACGCGACGATGTTTTCGTCGTCATCGACAAGTGCGAGCGTGGCCATGGCGTTCTCCTTATAGAGCGTCCCGCGATATAGGGACCGAGGAGCTTTCCCACCGTTGAACCATGGTTCGCCGGCGCACGCAAAGCCCTCCGATCTTCCTCAAACAAAACAAATCATTGCAGCCGATCCGAGGGCGGAATTCGGGCGGATCCAAGGTGAAGCGGTTGAAATCGCCCGATTTCCGCCCCGCATATGAATTGCGCCGGCGGCCCGCCCTTTGCATGTTCGCCAGTGATAATCTGGAGGCCGTCATGGCGACATTCACCGCCGTCTTGGGGCGCGCAAGGGCCGCGTGGTCGGTCCGTTGGATCCGCTATGGCGTGCTCGCCTCGGGTCTTGGGCTTGTGTTCCTCGCCGGCGCGGCTGCCGCCGCAATCGCGCTGAAGGGCGACCGGCTGCTTGCGCTCGTCGGCGGCGGGGCGGAAGAGAGCGGCGCGGCGGACGGTTTGGGTTGGCGAACGGTCGACACGATCCACCACCGGATCGCGGTCGGCGAGATCCCGCTCGGCAATGTCGACGGCGGCGCCACGGGCGGCGGCATTGAAGCCTATGGCGACAATTTCATCTACGCGTCGGCCAATGGCCAGATCGCCGTCTTCGACCGGACGAGCGGCGCGCTCGATTATGTGCCGCTGCGGGTCCCCATGGACTATGACCGGCTCCGCGACGAGGTTTTCGCCGACAAGATCCGGTTCAATCAGAATTGGTACCGCGTCCAAGATATTCTTCTTCTCGACCGTGCCGCGGCCGAAACGGTCCTGTTGGTCAGCCATAACCGCCTGATCGAGGAAACCGGCGAGATGTGCACCGCGGTGAGCCGCATCGCCGTCGCGTTGACGGCCGAGGGACGCGTCGTGTTTCCGACCGATCAATGGGAAGAGGTTTACCTTACGGAGCCGTGCATCAAACTGCCGGACTTCGAGTGGAGCTATCACGGACACATGTCCGGCGGGCGGATGCTCGCCGACGGCGAGGGCCGCATTCTGATGACGGTCGGCGAGTACGGCGCAGTCTTCTACGGCGCGCCGGAGATCGCGCAAGCCAGCGCACCAACGCCTTTCGGGAAACTGCTGCGCATTGATCTCGAAACGGGCGAAGCGACTGCTGTCGCAGGCGGTTTGCGCAACGCCCAAGGGCTGGCCCGCACCGCCGACGGCCGCCTGTGGTCCTCCGAGCACGGGCCCCGGGGCGGCGACGAGGTCAATCTGATCCGCCCCGGCGCCGATTATGGCTGGCCGAACGTCTCCTACGGCGACAATTACGGCCGGCCGCTGCCTCTCAACCCGGTGCAGGGCCGCCATGACGGATACGAGCCGCCGGCCTATTCCTTCGTGCCCTCGGTCGGCCTCGCCAGCATCGCCGCCGTCCCGGATCAAGGCGGTTTCGAGCTCTGGCGCGGCGACCTCGTCACGGTCGCGCTGGCGAACGGCGCGGCCTATCGCCTCCGGCCCGAGGGCGACCGGATCACCTTTGCGGAGCCGATCCCGCTGGGTCCCCGGCTGCGAGACATCATCGCGCTGGACGATGGCGGCTTCGCCATTCTAACGGGCGATCGCTCGATCCTTCTCCTCCAAGACAAAGCGCGGCTCGATGCGGTCATGGCGGGCTATGCGAGCGAGGTGCGGCCGGGCCCGACGGTCGCAGAACGCGTACAAGCCGCAGAGGCGGCCTCCCGTTCCTATAGCTGGGGGCGCGATCTCTTCCGGGAGCACTGCTCAACCTGCCACGATCTTGAGGGCGACGATCGCGCCGGACCTGCGCTCGCCGGCGTCGTCGGCCGGCCCGTTGGCGCGTCCGCGACCTATCCCTATAGCGCCGCCCTCGAAGCGGCGTCCGGACGGTGGAGCCGAACGCGCCTCAACCGCTACATCGAGGATCCACAAGCGGTCTTTCCTGGAACCACGATGGCCGCGCGCCGGATGAACGAATATCAGCGCGCCGCTTTGATCGACTACTTGGCCGACCCTGATTGACCGAAGCCGCGAGCTTGCGCCGCCCCGGGCAGGGGTTCAAAGACCACCACATGCTGATCCTGACCGCCCACGGCGCCCGCGCCGATATCGAAGCCGCCGGCAACCGCCTCGCCGACCGCGACCCGACGCCCGCGCTTGCGGTCGACACGCGGGAAGACGGGCGCCGCGGCTGGGTCTTGGATGTCTACGTCGCCGATCAGCTGGCAGCCGACGAGAGCCTTTCGCTGATCGCGGCCGCCGCGCCCGGTCTCTCGCCCACCGTCGCCGAGGTTGAAGACCGGGACTGGGTGGCGCTGTCGCTCGAAGGCTTGCCGCCCGTTCAGGCCGGCCGGTTCGTGGTCGCAGGCGGCCACGCGGTTGCGGCGGGATCGCCCGGCAAGACGAAAGTGCTGATCGAAGCGGGCCCCGCCTTCGGCACGGGCCATCACGGCACCACTCGAGGCTGCCTCTTGGCGCTCGAGGATCTGATCCGGCGGCGACGGCCCACCAGCGTTTTGGATCTCGGCTCCGGGTCGGGCGTGCTCGCCATCGCCGCGTTGAAGGCAGGGGCCCGCTTCGCCGTCGGAACCGATATCGACGGCGACTCCGTCCGCGTCGCAATAGAGAACGCTCGCAAAAACCAAGTGGCCCGGAGGTTCAAAGCATTCGTCGCCGCGGGCGGCCGCACCCGGGCGGTGATTGGCAGAGGCCCCTACGATGTGGTGTTCGCCAATATCCTGGCGCGGCCCCTCGTGCGGCTGGCGCCTGAGGTGGCGCGGCTGACGCGCCCGGGCGGCGCGATCATTCTCTCCGGCCTCTTAACCTACCAAGAGCCGCAGGTTCGAGGCGCGTTTGCGGGCCGGGGCCTTACGCTGACCAGCCGCCGTGCGTGCGACGGCTGGCTTACCTTGGGGTTCGACCGGCCGAAACCGGCTTAGCGGCCGTCCCGGCGCGCCCAGCGGGCGACACGGCGTGCAAGAATATGCGGGCGGGCGCAGGTTTCCAAAGAGGCGGGCGCGTGGCGAGAGGCCCGAGCCGGAGTTTCGTTCACGAAGGCTGCGCGGTCTTCGACGATCGCCATCGCTTCGGCGTTGACCACGGAGGCGGTTTCAGTGCGCATGGGTTCAAATCCTTTTGCTGCGCCGCAACATTCTGGCGCGAAGCGGGATATGGGGGTGAAAGCTTAAAAATAAATGACGCTCGCGTCATAATTATTATGCATTCACGCATACCTGAGTTTCGCCTTGTCGGGAGCGGATCAGCCGGTAGACTCGCGGGAATGAGACAGTCATTCGACATTCGCGGCGGCCCCGCCATTGGGCGCGCCAATCTCCCCAAGCTTCGGGCCGAACTCCGGCGGCAAGGATTGGACGGCGTCTTCGTTCCCCATGAAGACGAATACCAAAACGAATACCTGCCAGAGGCGAATGAGCGCCTGGCCTGGGCCACCGGCTTCACGGGCTCGGCCGGCGCGGCGCTGATCTTTTCAGACCGCGCCGTGGTCTTCGTCGATGGCCGATACACGCTGCAGGCCGCCGACCAGCTTGCGGATGAGCTTTTCGACACCGCGCCCCTGCCGGACCCCGGGCCGTCCGGCTGGCTCGCCGCCCAACGCCTCGACGGCGCGGTGATCGGCTACGACCCGAAACTCATTAGCCCGAACGAACTCCAATCGCTTCAAACGGGCGTCGAGGCGGCGGGCGCGACGCTGCGCGCGACGGAGACGAATCCGATCGACGCCGCCTGGACGGATCGGCCGGCCCAACCTGCCGCGGCCGTTTCGATCCACGACATCTCCTTCGCCGGGGAGAGCGCCGAGCACAAGCGCGCCCGCATCGCCGAAACCCTTCAAGCCGCGGGCGTCGACGCCGCCGTCATCCCCTCGCCGGCCTCGATCGCTTGGCTCTTCAATATCCGCGGCGGCGATGTCGCCTGCACGCCCTTGCCCCTCGGACGCGCCGTCCTCCACGCCGATGGCGCCGCCGCCCTCTATCTCGACGAGGCTAAGACCTCGGACGCGCTCCGGGCGCATCTCGGCAATGGCGTCGCCCTGAGGCCGCTTAAGGCGCTGGAGCGCGATCTCGGCGACCTCGCCGGGCGCGCTGTCAGCCTCGATCCCGCCACCGCGTCGGCGTGGTTTTTCGAGACCCTGCGACGCGCCGGCGCGACGGTTCACCGCGCGCCCGACCCGTGCGCGGTTCCAAAGGCCTGTAAAAACGAAATCGAGATCGCCGGTGCGAAGCGCGCCCACGAGCGGGACGGGGCCGCGCTCACGCGCTTTCTCCACTGGCTCGACACCGAGGCGCAATCGGGCGAGGTGACGGAGATCGAGGCGGTGGAGAAGCTCGAAGCCTTCCGGGAGGCGACGGGCGGGCTCCAAGATCTCTCCTTCGAGACGATCTCCGGCGCCGGGCCGAACGGGGCCGTGGTGCACTACCGCGTCTCGACCGCCACCAATCGGCCGCTCGAGCGCGGGTCGCTGTTCCTGGTCGACTCCGGCGGTCAATATCTCGACGGCACGACCGATGTCACCCGCACCGTCGCCATCGGCGCGCCGACGGCGGAGATGCGGCGGCGCTACACCTTGGTGCTGAAAGGCCATATCGCGCTTTCCGCGGTGCGGTTCCCGCCTGGCACGGCTGGCACACACCTCGACGTCTTGGCGCGGGCGGCCCTGTGGGGCGCGGGGCTCGACTATGACCATGGCACGGGACATGGCGTCGGCGCCTATCTCGGCGTCCACGAGGGGCCCCAGCGCATTGCGAAACCTTGGAACCCGGCGCCGCTGCAACCGGGCATGATCGTCTCGAACGAGCCGGGATGTTATGTCTCCGGCGCCTACGGCATTCGGATCGAGAATTTGCAAGTCGTCACCCCGTCCGCCCCGATCGCCGGCGGCGAGATCGACATGTTGGGCTTCGAAACCCTGACGCTCGCCCCCCTCTCCCGGGCTTTGATCGACACAGCCCTCCTTTCGGCCGAGGAGCGGGACTGGGTCGACCGATACCACGCCCGGGTCGTGCAGACGCTGGCCCCGCGGCTCGAGGGAGAGGTCGAACCCTGGCTCCAGGCGAGCTGCCGCCCCCTCTAAAGCAAGTTCGGAGCAAACGGACTCGTTTGCGAACGGATACTTGCGCTAAAACAGGGACCTAAAGCGACGGTCTGGCGTGGAACGAACGACCGTCGCTTTAAGCGCCGGCGAGCTCCAACCACCCCGCCTCGTCGATCACTTCGATGCCGAGCGCCTCGGCTTTCTTCAGCTTCGACCCGGCGCCCGGCCCGGCGACGACCAAATCGGTTTTGGCCGAAACCGACCCCGAGACTTTGGCTCCGAGCGCGGCCGCCCGCGCCTTGGCTTCATCCCGGCTCATGCGTTCGAGCCCGCCAGTGAAGACAATCGTCTTGCCGGCGAGCGGGGCGTCGGTTGCAGGCGCTGCGGCGTCGGCCACCCTGACCTCGTCGAGCAGCGCCGAGAGCATATCGATGTTTCGCGGCTCCTGCGCGAACGCGACCAGCGCGGCGGCCGCCGTGTCGCCCACCCCGTCGATATGGGTGAGTTCAGACCATGCGGCGCCCCCCGGCCCCTCCTCGGCCGCCCTCGTCACAGTCGACCAAAACGCGGGCCAGGCGCCGAAACTCCGCGCAAACAGGCGTGCGAGGGTCTGGCCGATATTGCGCACGCCAAGCGCAATCAAAAACCGATCAAACGACACCGTGCGCCGCGCTTCGATGGCGGCGAACAGATTCTGCGCCGAGGTCTCGCCGAACCCGTCCCACTCCGCAAGCGGCGGCGCGCCCGCCGCCGCGATCCGGTCTTCGAGGCGGAACAGATCCGCGGGCTCCCGCACGACGCCGCGCTCATGGAAAAGCGCGATTTGTTTCGCGCCCAATCCGTCGATATCCAGCGCCGCGCGCGACACGAAATGCCGAAGACGCTCCACCGCCTGGGCCGGACAAATCAACCCCCCGGTACACCGCCGGCGGGCGTCCATCTCCCCTTTCTCATCCAGCGGACGCTCGGCGGCAGACCCGCATTCCGGACAGACCTGCGGCATCTCGAACGGCGCGGCGTCGGCGGGCCGCGCGTCGAGCACGACCTCCAGAATCTGGGGGATCACATCCCCCGCCCGCTGAACGACCACGGTGTCGCCGACGCGAACATCCTTTCGCGCGATCTCGTCTTCATTGTGCAGCGTGGCGTTGGAGACGACGACGCCGCCGACGGTGACCGGCGCCAGACGGGCGACCGGCGTCAGCGTGCCCGTGCGACCCACTTGGATCTCGATCGCTTCGAGGCGCGTCCGGGCCTTCTCCGCCGGAAACTTATGGGCGATCGCCCATCGAGGCGCACGGCTGACCGCGCCAAGCCGCGCCTGCCAGTCCAAGCGGTCGACTTTGTATACGACGCCGTCGATGTCATAGCCGAGATCGGCCCGGCGGGCCTCGATCGCCGCATACGCGGCGAGCGCCCCTGCAACGGAGCCGTGCACAGCGAACAGATCGTTGGTCGCAAAGCCCCAGCGGGCGAGCGCCGCCATCGCTTCCGATTGGGTGTCGGCGAACGGCGCCGACGCCTCGCCCCAGCCATAGGCGAAAAAGCGAAGCGGCCGCGCAGCGGTCGCGGCCGGGTCGATCTGGCGGAGCGCGCCCGCCGCAGCGTTCCGCGGATTGGCGAAGGTTTTTCGGCCGGCGGTCGCCTCGCGGGCGTTGAGGTCGGCGAAGTCCGCATGGGACATGTAAACCTCGCCGCGCACCTCGATCACGTCCGGCCAGCCCGCCCCGCAAAGGGTTTGCGGAATATCGGCGATGGTCTTAGCGTTCGCTGTGACCGCCTCCCCCACACGTCCGTCACCGCGGGTCGCCGCCGCTGCGAGGCGCCCGTTTTCATAGAGGAGGTTCAGGGACGCCCCATCGATCTTCGGTTCGGCCGTGATCCGGATCTCGATCTCGGCCTCCAAACCCAGAAACCGCCGAACGCGGTCGACGAAATCCTGAACGTCCTCGTCCGAAAACGCATTGTCCAGCGACAGCATCGGCTGGCGATGCGCGTGTTTCGCAAAGCCCTCCGCCGGCGCCGCGCCGACCCGCAGGCTCGGGCTGTCGGACCGCCTTAGATGGGGATAGCGCGCCTCGATCGCGGCGTTTCGCCGGCGCAACGCGTCATAATCGGCGTCGCTGAGATAAGGAGCGTCCTCGCGATAATAGGCCGCGTCCGCCCGCGCGATCTCCGCCGATAACCGAGCAAGCTCCGCCCGCGCTTCCGCTTCGGTCAGGTCCTCAACCGATTTCACCCATCCACACCCTCATCTAAGAGACGCCGAGCAGCCGCCCGCGCCTCCTCTGTGACGGCGGCGCCGGACAACATGCGCGCGATTTCAGCTTCTCGCCCTTCGGCATTTAGAACACGCGCCGACGTCTGGCCACGCCCCCTTGCGGAGACCGACTTCTCAATTCGCCAATGGGCGCCCGCGGCGGCGGCGACTTGCGGGCTGTGGGTGACGACCAAGACCTGCCGGCCGGCCGCTAGGCGCGCCAAGCGAACGCCGACCGCCGCGGCGACGGCGCCGCCGACCCCCTGATCGACTTCGTCGAAGACAACGACGCACGGTCCGCCGCCGTCTGCGAGCGCGCATTTGAGCGCCAGGGCGATCCGCGCCAACTCCCCGCCCGACGCCGTCTGATGCAGGGGCGAGAACGCCGCGCCAGGATTGGCCGAGATTTCAAAGGCGATACGATCGGCCCCGCCGGGCCCGCCGCCGTCCGGCCCCAGATCCGAGAGCGCGACACGAAACCGCGCGTGCCCGAGCTTGAGGGGCGCAAGCTCGACGGCAACCGCCGCTTCGAGCCGCCCGGCCGCAACGCCCCGGGCCGCGCGCAAGGCTTCCGCCGCTGATCGCCACCGCGCCGCCGCCTCGATCTCCGCGCGCTTCGCCGCGCCCAGGGCCGCATCTCGATCCTCATCGGCCGCCATTTGCACCCGCAGGGCTTCGGCGATCGCTGGCAGATCATCGGGCGCAGCCCCATGTTTTCGCGCTTCGCGCCGCAACGCAAACAGCCGGGCCTCCAACGCCTCGAGGTCCGCCTCGTCCGGGTCGACCGCGTCGGCGATCTCAGCAAGAGCGGCGGACGCCTCCAGAACCTCGATCACCGCCCGATCCAGCGCCGCCAACGCGGCCTCGACGCGGCCGGCGAGATCAGGCTCAGCCGAAAGACGAGACAGCCCGCGCGCCGCGCCGGCGAGCACGGCTTCGACATCGGCCGCCTCGAGCCGGTCCCGGGCCTCGGCGACCACTGACTGAACCCGCGCGTGGCCCCGCGCCGACCGGCGCGCGGCTTCCAGCCGGTCGATTTCGCCCGCGACCGGCGCCAGCTCGTCGAGAGCCTCCAAAGCCGCCAGCGCCCAATCGCGCTCGGCGCGGGCGTCCACCGCCCGAGCCTCCAACGCCGCCCGTCGCTGCCGCGCCGCCTCAAGCATCGCCCAGGCGGCGGCGCAATCGGCGAGCAGGGCCTCATTGCCTGCAAACCGATCCAAGAGATCGCGATGGGCCGCCGGTCGGAACAGTTCGGCGGTCGCGCGTTGACCGTGGACCTCGACCAAGATCGCGCCGATCTCAGTCATGAGCCCCGCGCTGGCGACCTGGCCGTTAATGAAACCGCGCGCCGCGCCCTGGGCCGGAACGACCCGACGCAGTCCGATCGGCTCGCCTCGATCGGCTGGAAATCCATGCTCGTCCAGGGTCGACCAGACCGGGTGGTTCGGCGGGACGGAGAATTCGGCGAAAACACTCGCCTGCTTGGCGCCCGGCCGCACGAACCGCCGCTCTGCGCGGCCGCCCAAGGCGGCTCCGAGGGCGTCGAGAATGATCGACTTGCCCGCCCCGGTTTCGCCGGTGATGCCGATCAAGCCTGCGACCGGCTCCAATTCGAGCCGATCGATTAATGCGAAATCATATATCGATAGCGCCGCCAACATGCGGGGGGCGTATCATACGAACAAAAGAAGAACAAGCAGAACTTGCTTAGGCGAGACCGGCCCGCTGCATAAGGCGATAGGTGTCTCGATACCAGTCGGACTCGCCGTGATTGTGGCCGAGCACGGCGGCGGCGGAGAGCGCTTGGTCTTTGAGCCCGATCGAGAGGTACGCCTCAACAAGCCGGTGCAGGGCTTCCGGGGCATGGGTGGTGGTCTCATAGGTCTCCACCACGCTCTTGAACCGGTTGATCGCAGCGAGATGCTGGTTGCGCCGGAGATACCACCGCCCGATCGCCATTTCCTTGCCGGCCAACTGATCGTTCACGAGGTGCATTTTCGCCGCCGCGTCGCGAGCGTATTCCGAGTCCGGGAAGCGCCGCACGACGTCCTGCAGCGCGTCTCGGGCGAGCTCCGTCGTCCGCTGGTCGCGGCCGACGTCTATGATCTGGTCGTAATAGCTCAGAGCGACGATGTGGTGGGCGTAGGCCGCGCCGTCGCTGCCGGGGTGAAGCGAGATGTAACGCTGCGCGGTGGCGACGGCTTCATCATAGCTGCCCGATTGGTAGGCCGCGAAGGCGGACATCAAGGTGGCGCGGCGCGCCCATTCGGAATAGGGGTGCTGGCGCTCGACTTCGTTGAACAGGTCAATGGCGTCGGCATAGTCGCGGCGGTCCAATTCGACGGCGGCGGAATTATAGAGAAGCTCCACAGGCCGCTCGACATAGGCGCGCTGGCGCGCCCGTCCGCCCGCGATCCCGCAAGCGTCCAGCGCTAAAGCGCTTGTCAGCGCTACGCCGATCAAGATCCGCCGTCTTCCATCCATTGCAACACTCTCAACCAATCGCCGCCGTGCGCGGACTATCACGGCGCCGCAAAATCCGTGCAACCCCGCCTCACGCCTCGATTACAGCAGATCGCGGAAAAGTGTGCAGAAAACCGCAAACAGAGCTGGTCAGACGTCTTCGTCGATCAATATCCATGTCACATAAATAAAGGATTTCCCATGGCACGCAGCAAAACAGCCGCGCCGGACATCGACAAACTTGTGGGCGAGAAAATCAGAAACCGCCGAGTTCTCCTCGGCCTTACCCAAGATCAAGTCGCCGATAGTCTAGGCCTGTCTTATCAACAGATTCAGAAATATGAGACTGGCGCAAACCGCGTGAGCGCAGGCCGTTTGTACCAGATCGCTCAAACGCTGGATACAACCGTCGCGTGGTTTTTCGAGGACCTCGACGGTGCGGAAAAGGACGTTCTGAGCGACGACGCAACCTCGTCCAGAAACGTGATCGAGCTTGTCCGCGGCTTCTCACGCATTCGTGATGACAAGGTGCGCGCCACCATTATGTCCCTCGTCCGCACGCTCGGCGGAGAGGCGGACGGGTTTGGCGAGGCTGCTGGCGATGCTGAGTTTGCGCGCTTAAACGAAGTGCGAGCAATGCGTTCGAAGGGCTCGAACGGATTTAATGGTCACGGCTGATAGATCAAAGCAAGTGGAGAGCAAACGGACTCGTTTGCGAACGGATACTTGCACTAAAACAAGGACCCAAAGCGACGGTCTGGAGTGTAACGAAAGACCGACGTTTTAGCGCGCGGACGCGGCGGCCATTTGTTGGGCATCGCGAACCTCACCCCACTCCCAGCACCAGGCGTCGGGTGTTGAAAAAAGCTTCCGCAGGATAGCGGCGTTGATCGCGTGGCCAGGGCAGCGTGTGTGGTAAGCCCCGGCGATCGGCGCGCCGGCGAGCGCCAAATCGCCGACAGCATCCAAAATCTTGTGCCGCACAAACTCGTCTTTCGATCGCAACCCTTCTGGGTTGAGTACGGTCCCGCCTTCCAAAACGACCGTATTGTCTAAAGATCCGCCGAGCGCGAGGCCGTTGGCGCGGAGGCGCTGCACGTCTTCGATAAACCCGAACGTGCGGGCGAACGCGACCTCGTCCATGAACGCCCCCGGGAACAACGTCACTTCCGCAGATTGGGTCTTAATCGCGGCGCACGCGTCGAACACGATCTCCGCTCGAACGGTGAGAGCGTCGCCCGTGACGGGTGCGATCTCCGCCCGCCTGACCCCGTCTTCAACAACAACCGGCTCAAGCACGCGAAGCCGTTTTTGGCGTGCGGCCTGCTCGACGAGACCGGCCTTCAGCAGAAGCTCGCAATAAAGCGCCGAGGACCCGTCCATGATCGGCACTTCCGGCCCGTCGATCTCAACCAAGAGATTGCTAACGCCGATACCGGCGCAAGCGGCGAGCAAGTGCTCGACTGTCGCGACTGAGACGCCGGCTTCATTAGAAATCGTCGTTCCCAGTGTCGACGCGGACACCCGGTCGATATGGGCGGGCACGACGCTGTCGCCCCCCTGCAAGTCCGTACGGACAAACCGAACGCCTGTACCGATCGCGGCCGGCCGAAGGATCATCCGGGTCGGCTGTCCCGAGTGAACGCCAACGCCGGCGCATATGGCCGTACGGGCTATGGTCGTCTGATTTGGCACGCTCTACTTCCCACCTGAGTGGGATCACCTTGCCGATGCGTCTTTCGCGCTGCAACACACGGATTATTTCCTAATGTTTCCGGTTGCAGACAGAGTTAAGGGCGAGGACGCGCGGCAGGACCGGCGGCGAAGAACGCGGCCGGGCTCGAACTACATCCGACCTAGTGGTTCGCCGAGCGGCGCAAAAACGCTGGGATCTCAAGATCGGCGTCGTCGAACGGCGCCGGCTCGGGATGATCATTGGGCGACGACACGATCGCCTCGGCGCCGCCATCGGCTGGCTTGCCCTCCCCTTCGGACGTTGAACGCCGCCAGCCGAAGAGATTGGAGAACCCCGCACCGTCCGGCTCGTCCACCGGCTCGGGCAACCGCGCGTTTTCAACGGGAGGGGCGCCGTCGCTGAACACGCCTTCTGAGGCGACCTCATCGTCGCCCTCTTCCGCCGCGAGGCGCGCCTCGGGAATCGGGCGACCTTCGAAATCAGGCCGGGATTCGATCTCGTTCGCCGCCGTCATCCCGGTAACGACCACAGGCGCGTCGAGATCGGCGGCCTCCGGTTCGACCACTGGCACGGCGGCGACCGCCTCCGCTTCTTCGAGCCCGCAAGCGACCACGGAGACGCGGATGGCGCCGTCCATGCCGGGATCGAACGTCGACCCTAGGAAGATGTTGGCGTTCGGGTCGACTTCGGCGCGGATCTTATTCGCCGCCTCATCGACCTCATACAGCGTCATGTCATAGCCGCCGGTGATGTTGATCAGCACGGCGCGCGCGCCGCGCATTGTGACATCGTCGAGAAGCGGGTTGTCGATGGCGGCCTGGGCGGCGTCTCGGGCGCGGGTGTCGCCACGCGCCTCCGCCATGCCCATCATGGCCGCGCCCATGCCGTGCATCACCGTGCGCACATCGGCGAAGTCGAGATTGATGAGGCCCGGCATCACCATAAGGTCGGTGACGCCGCGGACCCCGCAATAGAGGACGTCGTCGGCGAGGCGGAAGGCGTCGGCGAAGGTCGTCTGCTCGTTCGCCACGCGAAAGAGGTTTTGGTTCGGTACGACGATCATCGTGTCGACATGTTTGCGGATTTCGACGAGACCCTCTTCGGCCAGCTCCATCCGGCGGGCACCTTCGAAGCCGAACGGTTTGGTGAGGACGGCGACGGTCAAAACGCCGAGCTCCCGCGCCTTCCGGGCGATCACGGGCGCGGCGCCCGTGCCTGTGCCGCCGCCCATGCCGGCCGCGATGAACACCATGTGCGCGCCCTCGAGCACCGCGCGGATATCGTCCAGGGACTCCTCCGCCGCGTCCGCCCCGATCTCGGGGCGCGCGCCGGCGCCGAGGCCCTCGGTCGTTTGCGGCCCCAATTGGATGCGATGCTGGGCTTTGGAATGGGCGAGCGCTTGGGAGTCCGTGTTGGCGGTCACGAACTCGACCCCTTTCAGTTCGGCCTCGATCAT
>CAYYNG010000015.1:0-13228 GCA_964472435.1 uncultured Hyphomonadaceae bacterium
GTTCAGCGCGTCGGAGGACGTTCGGGAGATCCTCGGCGATTTGGTCGTCTCTGAGACGTCCAATAATTCGGGCGTCTTCGCAGCGCTGCTCATCCCTGAGCTCGAAAAGGCCGGGCCGGTTGTCCGCAACACGCTCCGCAACGGCGATTTGTTCGTCCTTCTCGCGCCGGATGTCCCGGCCGTGCTGTTGGAGATGGGCTTTCTGAGCAATCCGGCGGATGCTCGCCGACTCGCGTCGGACCGTGGGCGCCGGGCCTCGATGACAGCGGTGAAGCGGGCCATCGACCTTTATTTCGACCAGCAGGATCTCGTATACGCCCGCAACTGAGCGCGGCGCTTTTCCTTTCAGCGCCACGCCTTACTCTAGTCCCAAAAGCATGCGAATCCGAGCTAAAGCCGCTCCAACGGCTATTGAGGAAGACACGATGTCCGACCGCTCAATCTGGCTTCCGTCGTGGACGCTGCTTCGCCGCACGGCGATCGCGATCGGCATTGCGGCCGCATTTGTTTTCATCGCGCTGTCGATTTGGATCTCCGGCCTGGCGCGGGAGTTGCCCGATCACCGCCAACTTGCCGAATACGAGCCGCCGATCACCTCGCGGGTCCACGCCGGCGACGGCGCTCTTATCGCTGAGTTTGCGCAGGAACACCGCGTTTTCGTTCCTTACGAATCTATTCCAGTACACTTGGTGAGCGCCTTCACCTCGGCGGAGGATAAGAATTTTTTCGAGCATGGCGGGCTCGACTATCAGGGGATTTTGCGCGCCGCGATCCGAACCGGCGTGAATAAAGTCACTGGTCGGGGCGGGGTGCAGGGCGGATCGACGATCACCCAGCAGGTGGCGAAAAACTTTTTGCTCACCCGTGATCAAACGATCGTTCGGAAGGTGAAAGAGGCGATCATCTCTCGTCGGATGGAGCGAGCCTACTCCAAGGCCGAAATCATGGAGCTCTATCTCAACGAAATCTATCTCGGCGGCCGCTCCTACGGCGTCGGGTCGGCGGCGCTGAACTATTTCAATAAGTCCCTTCCAGAGTTGAATCTCGCCGAGGCCGCGACGCTCGCCGCGCTCGCGCAGCGCCCGGGAACCGTCAACCCCTACACCAATCCGGAGCGACTGACCGTTCGTCGCAATTGGGTTCTGTCGCGGATGGTCGCAAACGGCCATATTTCAGAGTCCGAGGCCGACGACGCGAAGGCCATGCCGCTCGAGACGACGCGGCGGCTTCGAGGGCCGGAATATGCGGCTGCCGCCTATTTTGTCGAGGAGCTGCGGCGCGATCTCGTCTCCCGATACGGCGAAGAGGCGCTCTACGAGGGGGGCTTGTCCATTCGCTCCACCATCGACACCCAGCTCCAATTGGCCGCCCAAGAGGCGCTTCAAAACGGGCTGGAGGCGTATGATCGCCGCCATGATTATCGCGGTCCCTTCGCCTATGTCGAACCGGGCGAAGGCGCGGCCGCCGCCCTCGCCGAGCTCGACCTGCCAGGCGGCTCCGGGGTTTGGGAGGCCGGCCTTGTGCTGCGCGTCTCGGAGACGTCGGGGGCCCGGCTGCTGCTTAGGGACGGCGCGGAGATTGATTTGCCTGCCGCGGACGTCGAGTGGGCGGCGACGTTCACGCGCCCCGACGGCGGGGCCGGCCTTCAGCGCGGCGATGTCGTCTTAGCCGAGATCACGCGCCAAGAGCTGCGGGCAGAGGAAACCGCGCTTGCCATCGAGGCGCCCGATCGCGCCGCCGCGGCGGCCGAGGCTGACATCGACGCCCCGCCGGTGGAACCGCTCTCTGTTCCGGTCGGCGAGGCGATTCTCCGACAGGTGCCCGAGGTGGACGGGGCTTTGGTCGCGCTCGATCCCCATACGGGCCGCATTCTCGCCATGGCCGGCGGTTACTCGTTTTGGAAGAGTCAGTTCAATCGGGCGACACAGGCCGAGCGGCAGCCGGGCTCCAGTTTCAAGCCGTTTGTTTACGCCGCCGCCCTCGAACACGGCTATACGCCAACCAGCAAAGTGCTCGACGCCCCGTTCGTCGAATTCGATATCTCGACCGACGATTTCTGGGCGCCCTCGAACTATTCCGAGGGGCGGTATTATGGGCTCTCGACCATTCGCGTCGGCCTGGAGCAGTCCCGAAACCTTATGACGGTCCGCATGGCCCAAGATATCGGGATGGAGCCGATCACGGAACTCGGCGAACGGCTTGGCATTTACGAACACCTCGACCCCTATCTCGCGATGTCGCTCGGGGCTGGGGAAACCAGCATTCTTGCCATGACCCGCGCTTATGCGACCCTCGTGAACGGGGGTTTGGAGGTGACACCGACGCTTCTGGACCGTGTTCAAGACCGGCGCGGCCGGACGCTCTATCGCCACGATCAGCGCGATTGCGGCGCATGCGCTGCGGAGGTCTGGAATGGCGCGGCGCCGCCGGAGCTCGCCGACGATCGCGAGCAGCTCTTGGATCCCGTGACCTCGTATCAGATCGTGCACATGCTTGAAGGGGTCGTTGAACGTGGGACCGGCCGCCGCGCTCTTCGTGTCGGCAAGCCATTGGCGGGTAAAACGGGCACGACCAACGATTACGTGGACGCCTGGTTCATGGGCTTCTCGCCGGATCTCGTGGTCGGCGTCTGGGTCGGCTTCGATCAGCCGCGGACGCTCGGGGTCGGGGAGGCCGGGGGCTCCGTGGCGGCGCCGATTTTCACCGAGTTCATGGCGGCGGCGCTTGAAGACGCCCCCCCTCTGCCGTTTCGGATCCCGCCCGGCGTTCGCCTTGTGAATATCGACGCTGAAACCGGTGAACTCCCTGGGCCTGCAACCTCGTCCGTCATCCTCGAGGCGTTTCGTCCAGGAACGGAGCCGGGGGTCGCGTTCTCCGACGATGACGAACTTTCGATTTTCGGCGGCGGCGGTCTGTTCGGCGACGACAGGGCCGCAGGCCGGAGATCCGAGCCGCCGATCGCGCTTGGCCCGGACGGCGAGCCGCTTTTCGCAGATCCGCCCGCCGAAGAGACGGCCGAGGAATTCGACGACGTCTTTTGACTTTTGACATCCGGGTTCGGAGAGGGCACCCGTGCGCGCTCGAACGGAAGATGAAGGAACGCCATGTCGCCTGACATTTCGGAGATGCTGGAGCAGATCAAGCAGTCGACCGAGCTGCTGAGGAGGCGTCTTTGACTGGGAGACCGCCCAAAAACGCCTGGCGGAGCTGAACGCTCTCGCCGAACGGCCGGACTTTTGGGACGATCCCCAAACCGCCCAGGCTCTTATGCAGGAACGAACCCGGCTCGCCGACGCGATCGCCGTGATCGAGCGGCTGGACCAGGACGTGGCCGATAGCGAGGAGCTGGCTGAGCTCGCTGAGGCCGATAGCGACGCAGAACTCCTTGCAGAGGTTCGAGACACGCTCTCGGCCGCGACGGCGCGCGCGCAGCGTGCGGAGTTGGAAGCGCTGCTGTCAGGGGAGGCGGACGGCAACGACGCCTACCTCCAAATAAACGCCGGGGAGGGGGGGACCGAGAGTCAGGACTGGGCAAGCATGTTGCGGCGGATGTATGTGCGCTGGGCCGACGATCACGGTATGAAAGTGGAGGAGGTCGATGCGCGCGAAGGCGAGGAGGCGGGCATTAAGTCCGCCACCCTCCTCGTGAAAGGCGAAAACGCCTATGGCTGGCTGAAGTCAGAGCAGGGCGTTCATCGCCTCGTTCGGATCTCTCCGTTTGACTCTTCCGCGCGGCGACACACCTCGTTCGCCTCGGTCGCGATCTCGCCGGTGATCGATGATACGATCGAAGTGGATATCGATTCAAAGGATGTTCGGACCGACACCTATCGGTCGTCCGGGGCGGGCGGCCAGCACGTCAACAAGACCGATAGCGCGGTTCGCCTGACACACGAACCGACTGGTATTGTCGTCGCGTGCCAGGCGGGCCGGTCGCAGCATCAAAACCGGGCGCAGGCTTGGGACATGCTACGCTCAAAGCTGTATGAGTTAGAGCTTCAAAAGCGCAGGGAAGCCGCGGAAGCGGTCCATGGGGAGAAGAGCGCGATCGGCTTCGGCCACCAGATCCGATCTTACGTCCTCCAGCCCTATCAGATGGTCAAAGACTTGAGGACGGAGGTCGAAACCTCGGACGCCGCAGGCGTGTTAGACGGCGACATAGATCGATTTCTAAGTGCGTCTTTGGCGCGCGAGGCTGGGGCCGAGCGATAAATCCTCGACCGAAAGAAAGAGGAGCCGCTGTCTTAGGAGTTCGGCCGAGGAGCGCCGCCGAGGCCGCCGGCGCTCGGCGCGGGTCCGCCGGATGAGACGGCGGCGGGCTTAGCGGCGGAGCTCTGCGTCGCGGCGCCGCTCGACTTTCGCAAGGGATCGTCGACGCGTTTCACCTGGCCCTCGAAAATCGCGTTCGCTTGGATCGCGAGGGAGGTATGAACAATGTCACCCTCGACCTTGGCGCCGCTCTCAAGCTCGACCTTCCGCGCCCGTATCGCGCCTTTGACCCCGCCGCGCACGATCACGGTCTCGGCCTTCACCTCGCCCGTAATCGATCCGCTTTGGCCAATGGTCAGCGACACCGCCGTTACATCTCCATCGATACGTCCATCGATCTGCATCTCACCGTCCGAGGTGACCGAGCCTGTGATCACCATGTCGTTTGAAATGATCGACGGCGCGGTTCTGGCGGTGGGCTTGGACGCCGCCGGACGAATGGCTTCCTGAGCGGGGCTGCTGGATGCCGACGACGCGTCGCCGCCCTTAGGCTTATTGGTGAACATGCTGACCTGCTTTCAGAAAGTCTGTTGGGTTATAGGGTTTGTCGTTCAGCCAAACCTCATAGTGGAGATGCGGGCCGGTGCTCCGCCCGCTGGACCCCATTAGCCCCAGCGTATCCCCGATCGCAACCTTGTCGCCTCTTGAGACGCTTAAAGAGCGCATGTGCCCATACCGCGTTACAAAACCATGACCATGATCAACGAACACGACGCGGCCATAGCCGGACTTCACGCCGGCGAAAATCACTTCGCCCGGGCCGGCCGCAACGATTGGCGCGCGCCAGAAGGCCGCGAGATCGAGCCCGTTATGCCAGTTCGGCCGGCGAGTGAAGGGGTCTGTTCGGAGGCCGTAGGGCGATGTCAGTCGGTAATCGACGCCGATCGGATCGCCCAGGGGCAGAGACGCCACCACGTCTTCATAGTATCTTGCTTCTTCAAGACGGGCTGCGACTTGGGACACGCGCTCGGCGAAAGCGATTTCCTCCGGCGCGCTGCTCTCGGTCAACCCAAGCGCCGAGACGGCGACCAGCGGGCCGCCGACTTCCGTATTAACACCGAACCTGCTGGAGCCGACAGCGGTTAGGCGCAGGACACCGCGCGCGCGCTCGGCCCGAGCCACGGCGATTTCCTCTGCGGCGTCAAGAAACCGTTGATGCTCCTGTCGCAGATCATCGATCTGAGCGCGGATGCCGACCACCTCGATCGACGCCTCTTGCTGCGACCGCTCTCGAGATTGTCGGGGATCCGCCTCCTCGATAGAGGCTTCGATAAGGAATGCGGCATTGTCGCCCCGCAGGGCCGAGACCTCGAGCTCTTCGCCGCCGTTCAGCGCCTCAAGCAGATCCGTCAGCGTCTGATGCCGTTTTTCGAACTCCTGAGTCGCTCGTTCGAAATCGTCAGTTCGTTCCTGCAGCAGCGTGCGAGAAAGCGCATCCTTGGCGCGGAGCTCTTGGACCCAGCGCTCGTACTTTGCGACTTCGCCGCTCTCGGCCAAACCAAAGCCGTTCGTCGGCGCGGATACGAGATATGCGATCGTAGCGAACGCGCACCACGCAAATATAAGCAAAGCCCCAGTCGCAATGATAAATTGCTGCCACGGAGATATCGAGATGTATTGTACCGTTCCGCCGCTGCGGTGATAAACTTGTCGTTCAGGAAATACGCGCTGAAACGCATCTTTGATAGTGGCACTCAACTTCACCATACCCGCCGCCTAACAGTTGGTGTTTATCTAGCGCTGCAACCTGCACTCCACGCTACAGCTCGAAGGCCCCGCCGCTTTTTTTCGATAACCTATTTCGTAGGCTTCGGGGAAGCCCCGAACGCCATTCACGTGCGATTTTTTACATCACCGGCGCTAATACGGATTTAATCAACCCAGTGAAATCGAACGCGCGGAAAGGGCGTCAAGGGCTATTGCGGGTCAAGGGTGTGAAGAACGGTCTCGGCATGCCCGGGCACTTTGACTTTCCGCCAGATTTTTTCGATGCGGCCGTCGGGCGCGATGAGGAAGGTCGTGCGCTCGACGCCCATATAGGTGCGGCCGTACATCTTCTTTTCGACCCACACGCCATATCGTTCGCAGACCTCTCCGCTTTCATCCGCCGCCAGTCGAATCGTGAGGTCGTGCTTGCTTACAAATGCGTCATGCTTAGACGCGCTGTCCTTTGAAACGCCCAGAATGGCGGTATTCCGGTCTTCGAAAGCGTTGCGATGACCGCTGAAAGCAATCGCCTCCTTCGTGCAGCCTGGCGTATCGTCCTTGGGATAGAAGTAGAAGACGAGATATCGTCCCGCGAAGTCCTCGAGTCGCGCGCGTCCCCCGCCGTTCGTCGGCATGTCGAAGGCGGGCGCGGCGTCACCGGGCTCGAGCGGGGCGTATGTCTCAGGCATTAGGCGCGGCCTTCTATGGTTTTCGGACCCGGCGCAGTTTAGAGTTTTCCTGGGCGGGGCTTCAACTACGGCTCTGGGAGTTTTCTTTGATAAGGCAGACCGGCAAGGTCATCCTATTGGAAGTCCTGGCGGGCGCAGTTCTGATTCTCCTTGGAGCGGTCGGCGTCTTCGCCTGGCGTGTGAGCGCCGGCCCCGTAAGTCTGCCGTTCTTCGTCGAAGACGCCGAGCATGCGATCTCCGATCTGCGGGACGGCCGGCCGGTAAGTCTCCGCGGCTTATCCTTGGAGTGGTTGTCCGACGAGCGCCGGCTCGTTGTCACCGGGGCGGGTCTGCGGCTTTACGATGCGACCGCTATAGAAGTGGCCGCGGCAGAGCGCGTCGAGATCGCCCTCGACGGGCGGGCGCTGCTCGGCGGCCGCATTCGGCCGGTGGGCCTGCGCCTTTCGCAGGGATGGATCGGCGTGACGGCGTCGGACCGCGGCTGGTCGGTCGCTGGAGAACCCATCGGGCTGAGCGGAGGGGACGGACCCGCTCTTGCGCCTTTATCCTTCGACGCCTTTCTGCATCAATCGAACATCGTCCTCTCGGAAATTCTCGACGTCCTCCGCAACACCGCGTCTCGGCTGGAGGTCGACATCGCCCTGCGCCAGGTGGACGTGGTCGCCCGCGACGCCTCCGGACGCGAGGTCGCCCGGCTGACCGAGACGGAGGGCGCTCTGGCCCGCATCGACGAGGGCTTGCGATTAGCGGTATCCGGAACCGTGGACGCCGAGGGCGGTGCGTGGCCCCGCACGGTGTCGGTCGATGTCGTGGCGCCGCGGGATTTCGGCCGGCTGGACGCGCGCTTCAGCGGCCTCGACTGGTCGCTGGAGGCCGCCGCAGCGCAACTGGGATACGAGGATGTCACCGGGTTGCCGGGTGATCTCCTTTTCACCGCCGCGCTCGCCGCTGAGACCGGTCTTGAGCGGATCGGGATCGCGATCGACGCCGGACCTGGCGCGGCGACCCTCGGCGCGCGAGAGGTCGAATTCGAGGGCATCAGCGTCTCGGCGAGCTACGATGCCGAGGGCGACGCGCTCACGCTGGACGCTGCAGCCTTCGACGCCGGTTATTTCAATGGACCGTTTCGCATAACCGTTGGCGACATCCTCGGCGGCGAGGGACCGCGGCCATTCGAACTGGAAAGCGAGGGCGGCGCATTGGATTTGCGGCCCATCTTCGCGCGCCCTGTCGATCTCGGGCGTGTCTCGTCCGATGGGTTTGTCGACGTCGATAAGCGGGTTCTCTCAATCGCGGGGTTGTCGGTCGGCTATCAGAGGACCGTTTTGCGCGCCAGCGGCGATGTCGCCTATCTTGGCGCCGGCGAGCCGGGCCAATTGCCGTTCAGGCTCGATATGGCGGCGGAATTCATCGGCCCGATGACAGAAACGGAGCTTTTAGCGCTATGGCCGGCAGGGCTCGCGCGGGGCGCTCGCACCTGGGTTCAACGCAATGTGACCCAGGCCACCTTGCGCGACATCTCCTCGAAACTGTTGTTCGAGCCAGATAGCCTCGTAAAAGGCTATTTGGCGGATGAGGCGGTCGCCCTCACGTTCTCCCTTGCGGACGGGGTCGCCTCCTATCTCCACGACGCGCCGCCGCTTACAGGCGCCGTGGCGACCGGCCGACTGACGGGCAACAGCTTCCGCATTGACGTAACAGAAGGGGCGATCGGCCCCGCCCGTCTTCGCGAGGGATCTGTGGCTTTTCCCAAATTCAACCCTTCGCCGGGCGCGATGCTGATCGAGGCTCGCGCCGACGGCCGCGCCAACGCCTTGCTGCGCGTTGTCAGCGATACACGGCTTCAGCTCGAAGCGACCACAGGCTTCGATCCGGATCGGGTTTCGGGCGACGCCTCCGTCGCGTTCGAGTTCAGCCGGCCAACCGGGCCGCCAGGAACGCCGAAGCCGGTGACGTACAGAGTCATCGGCGAGGTGAAGAACGGAGGCTTCGCCGACATAATCGGCGACATCGGCCTTGAGGGCGCAGACGCGCGCTTTGTCGTCGACCAAAACGGGCTGACCGTGCAAGGCGACGGCCGTTTCGCCAGCGCGCCGCTGCAGTTTGAATGGGTGGACCAGTTCAACGATCAAGGGGCTCCGTCGACCGTGATCGCAACCGGCTTTCTGACGCCGGACGCCTTAAACGCCTTTGGCGTGACGGGGCGGGCCTATTTCAGCGGCGAGGCGCCGGTTGAGATCCAGGCGCAGATCGGCACACCCGGGGTCCTCGCCGCTTCAGTGACGTCGGACTTGTCCGAGGCGCGGCTGGATGTCGCCGAGATCGATTGGGCGAAACCGGCGGGCGCCGCCGCCTCCATAGACATCGATTACGCTCTCACGATCGACGGTCCGTCCACGACAGTCCGCTTCGATGCGCCCGGCGGAGTGATCGACGGCGAGGCCGTTCTCGGCGAGGGCGGAAGACTGGATCAAGTGCGGGTACGTCGGGCCTATTTGGAGGATCGCTTCGATATCAGCGGACGCATCCGCCGGCTCGCCGACGGCGGCTTGGCGCTCGAACTGACGGGCCCGTTCCTCGATATGTCCCGCGCGGTGTCGCAGTTCGGACCGGGCACGGGGGGCGGGGGATTGACTTTCGATAGCGGTCTTACTTTCGATGCGGAGGTCGGTCGGCTCCGTCTCGGCGACGAACTGGATATGACGGAAGCGCGGCTGGCGCTGGCGCTAACGAATGACGGGCTCCAGTTTTTCGCCGCCGAAGGGCTGAGCCAGGGGGAGGTGCAGTTCTCCTCGACCTATGACGTGGCCGATGATCAGGGCCCGACGATTACGGTCGAAAGCGGCGATGCTGGCTTTCTGGCCGAAGCGTTCTTTGGTTTGGACTTTATCGAGGGCGGCGATTTGGAGCTGACGGGGCGTCTCGCCTCCGGCGATTTGCCGACCCGCATCCTGGTCCGGATCTCGGACGCCCAACTCACCGAGGCGCCGCTCTTCACCCAGATCCTGTCGCTCGCGTCTTTGCGGGGTCTCGCCGACACCTTGAACGGCGACGGGGTGCTGTTCACCGATATTGAGATTCCGCTCGTGATCGCCGGGGACCGGTATGTGATCGAAGGCGGACGCGCGTCCGGGCCGGCGCTCGGGCTCACCGCCAATGGCTGGATCGGGCAGGGCGAGAACCGGGGCATCGATCTTCAGGGCGTGCTCGTGCCGAGTTTCGGGGCGAACTCGGCCCTCGGAGGCATTCCGATTATCGGAAACCTATTTGTCTCTCGGCAAGGCGAGGGCGTCTTTTCCCTATCCTATGCGATCCGGGGCGATCTCGAGCGCGCGCAGGTTTCCGTCAATCCCTTCTCAGCGATCACGCCGGGCGTTTTGCGCCGGATTTTCGAGGACCCGGCAAACGCTCCGAACCTCGCCAGCGCGCCGGATCCCGGACCCGTCACCCGGGACGAATGAGCGCGTGCCGTTTCTTTCCAGCGGAGAGTTTGATCACTCCGTCTTCGCCGAGATCGGCGGCTGTCAGGACAGCGTTTTGATCCATAACAGGCAGGTCGTTCACCCGCGCGGCCCCCTGCTTGATCATCCGCCGCGCATCGCCATTCGACTTCGTCAGCCCGGCGGCTGTGAAGGCGGCTGCGACCAGGTAGCCCGCATCGAGTTCAGCCGGCGAGACCTCGGCTGTCGGCAAAGCGTCTGCCCGCTCGCCCGCGCCGAAGACAGCTTGCGCCGCTTCCCGCGCTTCGCGCGCGGCGTCTTCGCCATGCAGCAACGCGGTCGCAGCATCGGCGAGGGAGATTTTCGCGGTGGTGATCTCGGCGCCCTCGAGCGATTCGAGCCGTGCGATTTCGTCGAGCGGCATCTCGGTAAACAGCTTTAGAAACCTGCCGACGTCGGCGTCCTCGGCGTTCCGCCAAAACTGCCAGTATTGATAGGGGCTGAGCTTCTCGGCGTTGTGCCACACCGCGCCCGCCGCGGTCTTTCCCATTTTGCCGCCGGACGCCGTTGTGATGAGCGGCCAAGTCAGCCCGAAGCCCTGGCCGCCGTGGGCTTTATGGATGAGGTCGACGCCCGCGACGATGTTCCCCCATTGGTCGGATCCGCCGACTTGGAGCCGGCAGTCACGGGTTCTGGAAAGTTCTAGGAAGTCATAGGCTTGAAGCAGGACATAATTGAACTCAAGAAAGGTATAGGGCTGTTCGTTGGCCAGCCGCCTCGCCACGGTCTCCTGCTTGACCATTGTATTGATGGTGAAGTGGCGGCCGACCTCGCGGAGAATGTCGAGATATCCGAGCTTCGCTAGCCACTCGTCGTTGTCGACCATGACCGCGTCCGTCGGCCCATCGCCGAAGGTGAGAAACGGTTCGAACGCCTTGCGGATGCCTGCAGCATTCCGCTTAATCTCGGCGTCGGTGAGTATGGGACGGCTCTTCTCCTTATCGGTGGGGTCGCCGATCTTCGTCGTCCCGCCGCCGATGAGCACGATCGGTTTGCCGCCGGATTTCTGAAACCGGCGGAGCGTCATGATGCCGACGAGGGAGCCGACGTGGAGGCTGTCGGCGGTGGCGTCGCAGCCGTAATAGGCGACGGGCGCCGGCCCTGCGCAATAGGCGTCGAGCTCGGCTTCGTGGGTAAGCTGTTTGATATAGCCCCGCGATTGGAGCTGACGCAGGAAGTCTGATTTAAACGCGCTCATGTCCGCCTCCGACAAGCGGCGCGCACTAGCATGGGAGCAGGAGGATTTGAACATGCCAGGCGCCGCGAAAGGCCCGATATGGACGGCGGGCTTCATGTCCGGCACCTCGATCGACGCGGTGGACGGGGCTTTGATCCTGACGGACGGCGAACGCGTCTACGATTATGGTCCCGCGATCGAGCGACCCTATACCGACGCCGAACGCACCGTCGTCGCAGCCGCCGTCCAGGCCGCGCGCGACTGGGCCTGGCGCGGGCCCGAACCGATCGCCGCGTTCCGCATCGCCGAGGCCATCTTAACCGATCTCCACGCCGAGGCCTTCCAGCGGCTCTGCGAAGCGGCGGGGCCGGCCCGCGCGCCCGCGCTCGCCGGCGTGCACGGCCAAACCGTGCTGCATCGCCGGCCGACGCGCAAGCGGCGCGGCGCGACGCGCCAGATCCTGGACGCGGCGGGCCTGGCCGCGGCGATCGGCGTGCCTTTGGTGAGCGATTTCCGTTCCGCCGATGTCGCCGCCGGGGGTGAGGGCGCGCCGCTGGCTCCGGCCTACCATGCGGCTTTGCTCTCCGAAGATAAGGGGCGCCCAGCGGCGGTTTTAAACCTTGGCGGGGTGGCGAACGTGACGTTCAAAACGGCCGAGGGCGGCCTCGTCGCCTTCGACACCGGCCCCGCGAACGGGCCAGTCGACGAATGGGTCGAGGGGCATGGCCGCGGCCGGTTCGATGTCGATGGCGCACTCGCGGCGGCGGGGCGGGTTCACCAAGGCTTGCTGGACCAGCTCCTAGACCATCCTTATTTCGACGAAGCGCCGCCGAAGTCTTTGGACCGGTACGATTTCAGCGCGTCGCTCGCGCGCGGGCTCTCCGTCGAAGACGGCGCGGCGACGCTGACGGCGCTTTCAGCCCGCGCGGTGGGGATAGGGCTCGATTTGCTCCCCGCATATCCTGAGCGCGTTGTGGTGTGCGGCGGGGGGCGGCGCAACCCGACTCTGATGGCGATGTTGAGGGAGAGCCTGCGCTGCCGGGTCGACAGCGCCGAAGAGGCCGGCTGGCGCGGCGACTCGATCGAGGCTGAAGCCTTCGCTTTCCTCGCCGCCCGGCATGTCCGCGGGATGCCCATCAGTTGGCCTGGGACCACAGGCGCGCCGGAGCCCCTGGCCGGCGGACGATTGAGCGCGCCCTAACGGCTTTCGCGCTCGGCCTCGGCCCGCAGCTTGTCCTCGGATTCAGCGAGCCGCCGATCCAAATAAGCCGCGCAGGCGGTCTCCATTTCCTCGAGTTTGTTCTCGTAGAAATGGTTTGCGCCAGGCACCACGCCGCGCTCGATCGTCTCGCCCTTCTGGACCCGGACCTTAGTGAGCGCGCGCTCGATATCTTGCGGCGCGCAGATCGTGTCGCTGTCCCCGCATAAAATCAGCCCAGAAGCCGGGCAGGGCGCGAGGAAAGAGAGATCGTAATGGTTCGCCGGCGGAGAGAGCGACAGAAATCCATCGATTTCCGGCCGGCGCATCAGGAGCTGAAGGCAGATCCACGCCCCGAAGGAATAGCCCGCAACCCAGACATAACGCGGGCTTTCAGTCAGGCTTTCCATATAATCGAGAATGAAGGCCGCATCGGACAGCTCCCCGACGCCTTGGTCGTATTGACCCTGGGACCGGCCGACGCCGCGGAAGTTGTAACGTAGAACGCCGAAGCCGCGTTTTTCAAACATCTTATAAAGCGTAATCGCCACAGGGTCCTGCATCGTGCCGCCCGCTTTCGGGTGCGCGTGGAGGATGAGGGCGAGGGGCGCGCCTTCGACCGGGGGGTCGGTGTAGCGCGCCGCCAGCCGGCCGGCGGGGCCGGGAATGATCAATTCGGTCATTTTTG
>CAYYNG010000016.1:0-12786 GCA_964472435.1 uncultured Hyphomonadaceae bacterium
GGCTGACTCTCGATGTCGGCGAGGCGGCGATAGAGCGACAGCCGGACGGTGAGGTCCGCCACATAGTCCTCGGGGATCAGGACCGCGACGCCGAGATTGATCTGCGGCGACCATTCATCCGACACTTCAGCCCGATCACCGCTGCCGCGCAACGAATTCACGGCGTCTTCCAGCATGGACTGGTAGAGTTCGACCCCGACCTCTCGAACATGACCGGACTGCGCCTCGCCCAAGAGATTGCCGCCCCCCCTCATGTCGAGGTCATGGCTTGCCAGCTGGAAGCCGGCGCCGAGGCTGTCGAGGGACTGCAGAACCTTTAAACGCCGTTCGGCGCTTTCCGAAATCGTCTGGTCTTTCGCCGTGGTGAAGTAAGCGTAAGCGCGCAGTTTCGAACGGCCGACACGTCCGCGCAACTGATAGAGCTGCGCAAGCCCGAAACGGTCTGCGCGATGAATGATCAGCGTATTCGCGCGCGGAATATCAAGGCCCGACTCAACGATCGTCGTTGATAAGAGGACATCATACTCGCCTTCATAAAAAGCGTTCATGATGTCTTCGAGCTCCGAGGCGGCCATCTGACCGTGAGCGACGATGAAACGGACCTCGGGCGCCTCCTCCCGCAAGAACGTCTCCAAACGGTCGAGATCGGCGATCCGCGGCGCGACGAAGAAAGCTTGCCCCCCGCGATACTTTTCCCGGAGTAACGCCTCACGAATGGTCACAGTGTCGAACTCGGTGACGTAAGTCCGCACGGACAGCCGGTCGACCGGCGGCGTGGCGATGATCGAGAGGTCCCGAATGCCGGTCATCGCCATTTGCAAGGTCCGCGGAATCGGCGTCGCGGACAGGGTCAGCACATGGATGTCGGCCTTCAGCTCCTTCAGCCGCTCCTTATGCCGCACGCCGAACCGCTGCTCCTCGTCGACGACGATCAGCCCGAGCCGCTTGAACGACACCGATTTGGCGAGCAGCGCGTGGGTGCCCACCACGACATCGACCGAGCCGTCGGCGAGCCCGTCGCGTACGGCTTTCGCGTCTTTCGCCGAAACCAAGCGCGAGAGGTGGCGAACTTCAAGCGGCCACCCCGAAAAGCGCTCCTCGAACGTATGAAAATGCTGCCGCGCCAACAGCGTTGTGGGCGCCACGACGGCGACCTGTTGACCGGACATCGCCGCCATGAATGCGGCGCGCAGGGCGACCTCCGTTTTTCCGAAGCCGACATCGCCGCAAATCAGCCGATCCATAGGCCGACCGGACGCCAAGTCGCCAAGCACATCCTCGATCGCGTTGAGCTGATCGTCGGTCTCTTCATAGGGAAAGCGAGCGGCGAACTCTTCGTAAAGCCCGTCGCCGGTGGACACGGCCTCCGCCTTCTTGAGCGCGCGGGCGGCGGCGATCTCCATCAGCTCGGACGCCATCTCGAGGATGCGTTTCTTTGCTTTCGCCTTGCGGCTTTGCCAGCCGGCGCCGCCAAGCTTGTCGAGCGCCGTCTCCGCCCCGTCCGAGCCGTAGCGGCTGATCAGCTCAATGTTTTCAACGGGAAGGAAGAGGCGGTCGCCGTCGGCGTAGGAGAGTTCGAGACAGTCGTGCGGCGCGCCTGTCAGTTCGAGCGTGCGGAGGCCGAGATATTGTCCGACGCCATGGTCCACATGCACCACCAAATCGTTCGCGCCCAGGGTCGCGGCCTCGGTGATGAAATTCGCAGCCTTGCGCTTGCGCCGCGGCGCGGCGAGCCGGTCGCCGAGAATGTCCTGTTCGGCGAGCACGGCGAGATCGCTCGTCTCAAAGCCCGTTTCGAAAGGCAGTTGAGCGACGGAGAGCCTTGCCGATCGCGCGGCGTCGAGCGAGTAGACGCGCGTTAGGTCCTCCAGGCCGTGGTCGGCGAGAACCGACATGAGCCGATCGGCGGAGCCGGCCGACCACGCCGCTAGCACCACGTCTTTTCCTGCGGCCCTCAGCTCGCGCACATGTGTGGCAGCCGCCTCGAACACGTTGACGTCGGGCCGTCGCCGCTCGGGCGCGAAGCTCCGCCCCGGCCGACCGCCCATACAGAGGCCGGAGGCCGCATCGAGCGAGCGAAAGCGGGCGACGCCCGTGGCCTCGAGACGTCGATCCAGCTCCTCGGGCGAAAGGTAAAGTTCGGTCGCCGGCAGCACCCGCGCGGCCCGCGCGTCGCCGCCGGCCTCAAGCCGCGCTTCATAGTGATCGGCGACGTGAGACAGGCGCTCTTTGGCCGCCTCGCCGGCGAGATCCCCGAAAGCGACGAGAGCGTCGCCGCCGACATAGTCGAAGAGCGTCTCCAGGCGCTCATGAAAGAGCGGCAACAAAGCCTCGACGCCATGGCGCCGAATGCCGGCCCGCGCCGCTTCGTAAACGGCGTCGCCATCCGGCGGACCTAGGGTCGAAAGATAATTCGCCCGAAACCGGCTTAGGGCCTCCGGGTTGAAGAAGATCTCGCTGACCGGCGCGAACACCGCGCGCTCCAAATCGCCGGTCGAGCGCTGGGTTTCCGGATCGAAGCTGCGCAACGCCTCCAGCGTATCGCCGAAGAAGTCGAGCCTGAGAGGCTCGTCGGCCGTTGGCGCGAAGATATCTACAATGCCGCCGCGGATCGCGTATTCGCCGCGGTCTTGTACAGTGGATGTGCGAATGTAGCCGTTGGTCGAAAGGTATGCGGTCAAGGCCTCCTGCGCGACAGGCTCTTCCAACCGAACCGAGAAACTCGCCGCCCGCATCAGGGCGCTTGGCGGGGCCCGCTGGACAAGCGAAGACGCTGGCGTGATGGCGAGCTTGGCGCCCGCGCCCGCGCCCGCCAATCGCGCCAAGCCTGCGCAGCGCCGCGCCGCCACCGCTGGCGACGGGCTGATCCGATCGTAGGGCGCGGTGTCCCATCCAGGAATCGGTATGATGTCAATCGACGGGTCGACAAACGTCGCAATCGCCGCTGCAGCCTCGGCGAGGCGCTCGTCCCGTACGACATAGAGTCCGAGGCGGCCGCTTTTTCTCAGCGCGCCGATGAACGCAATCAGGTCGGGGCCGAATGGCGCGGCGGCGAAGTCCGCCGGCGAGCGAAGAGAGGCGATGTGATCTTGGGGCGACATAGCCCGGTGCCCCCTTTCGAGGTTCAGCCAGGTCGGGCGGCATACTCAAAGGCGATCAGCTGGTCCAGAACGTCGCTTCGATAATTGTCAGGCGCGGGCCGTTGGCCCGTCAGCCACGCATAGACCTCCCAGTCCGGCGTCGACAGCAACCGCTCGAATTCGTCGAGTTGATCCTCGTCGAACGTTCCGAGGTGCGCGTCCGCGAACGAGCCCATGATCAGGTCCATTTCGCGGAACCCGCGCCGCCAAGCGCGAAATCGAAGTTTCTTGCGGCGATCATCGTCAAAAGGCGGGGTCATAGTCATTCTCTAACGCGTTCGACGGGGCGCGATTGTGCCTTGATGAGCGGACACATAGTGTGCCGGTCATGCGCGACGAGCGACTTTTCCCACTCTTCGGCAGCGTCGACACTCTGCCCGGCATCGGCCCAAAGCTAAAGCCGGCGTTGGAGAAACTGATCGGCGGCGACACCGTTTGGGACGCGCTTCTGCATTTGCCGGATCGCTGGCTGGATCGGCGCGTTCGCGCATCGATCGGGGAGACCGAGCCCGGCGAGGTGGCGACCGTTCGCGGCGAAGTTCAATCCCACGTCCCGCCCAGAGGATCGGCCCCCTATCGCGTCCGACTTGTCGATGAGACAGGATTCCTGACGCTCGCCTTTTTCCGAGGCGACGGCCGGTGGCTGAAGGGTCAGTTGCCGATGAACGCGGTGCGGCTGGTTTCCGGCAGGATCGACGACTTCAACGGCGAGCGGCAAATGGTGCATCCCGACCACATATGCGACCCGGAAACCGACGCGCCGCCCCCGCCGGTCGAGCCGATCTATCCTCTGACGGCGGGGCTGACCAATAAGCGCCTCCATGGCGCGATCTTGGGCGGTCTCGCCCTGATGCCGAGCGACCTTCCAGAATGGTCCGATCCGCACCTCGTCACCGCCCGCGGCTGGCCGAGTGTTCTGGAAGCTCTGGGCGCGCTCCATGATCCGGCTCGCTACGATGAGGACATGTGGGCGAGGGCCCGCGAGCGGCTCGCCTATGACGAAGCGCTCGCCCGCGAGATCGCTTTTGCAAAAGCCCGTGCGGCGCGGCGGCTGCGATCGGGGCCCCCGCTCCCTCCCGCCCCTTCGGAACAGACCCGGCTTATCCGTTCGCTGCCCTTCCGCCCAACCGGCGCGCTGACGCGCGCCCGCGACGAAATCGCACAAGATCTGGCGGCGCCCCATCCCATGCGTCGAATGCTGCAAGGGGATGTCGGCTCCGGCAAAACCCTTGTCGGGGCGATGGCCGCCATTCAAGCCGCCGCAGCGGGTCGGCAAACCGCCTTCATGGCCCCGACCGAAGTCCTCGCCCGCCAGCAGTACACGACCCTTTTCGGCCTGTTGTCCCCGCTCGGCTATGAGGTCGCGGCGCTGACCGGTCGCGATAAAGGGGCCGCCAGGGAGGCGACGCTCCTGGCGCTCGCGGACGGCTCCATACACGTCGTCGCGGGCACCCAAGCCCTGATCCAGGAGACGATCGCATTCCGCGATCTCGGCTTGATCATCGTCGATGAACAGCATCGGTTCGGCGTGATGGACCGGGCCAAGCTCGCCGACAAAGGCGTGAGCCCGCATATCCTGGTGATGAGCGCGACGCCGATCCCCCGCACCCTGGCCATGGCGGTGCATGGCGACCTCGAGATCTCGGTCCTTGACGAAAAACCCGCCGGGCGGAAACCCGTCGCCACACGCGCCTTGCCCGACACCCGGATCGAAGAGGTCGTCACCGCCGTGGGACGGGCCGTCGCGCGCGGGGAGCGCGCCTTCTGGGTGTGCCCGAGAGTGGATGTGGACGACGACGACTCATCGGCCATCGCGCGCCGCGCCACGCTCGCCGAACAGCTTGATCGCCCGGTCGGGCTTGTCCACGGCCGGCTTAAGCCGGCGGAGAAGGACGCCGCGCTAGACGCGTTTAGAAGCGGGGCGACGTCGGTCCTGGTGGCCACCACTGTCGTCGAGGTCGGCGTCGATGTGCCCGAGGCCACCATCATGGTGATCGAGCGGGCGGAGGGGTTCGGCCTCGCGCAATTGCATCAGCTCCGGGGACGGGTCGGGCGCGGCGAGAAGCCCGCCTTTTGCCTTCTTCTGTACCGCCCTCCGCTGACGGAGGCGGCGCGCCAGCGTCTGGATGTCCTCAGGCGCACCGAGGATGGCTTTGCGATCGCCGAAGCGGATTATCGGCTTCGCGGGCCTGGCGACGTGCTCGGCCTCCGGCAATCCGGCGCGCCGGTTTTCCGGGTCCTCGATCTCAGCCGGCACGCCGACCTCTTTCCCGTCGCGTCGAAGGACGCCGCAGCGGCTGTCGCGGCCGACGAGACCCTCGAAGGGGACCGCGGGCAAGCGCTGAGCTTGCTGCGCGAATTGTTCAGCCCGAAACGGGCCGGCCGCTAGGAGGCCTTCCGCGCGGCTTCGGCGACAACGGCGTCGATCATTTCCGTCGGCGTGTTCTCCGGAACAACCATGCCGGCCGAGACGATGAGTTTCGCACCCTCTTCCACGGTCATATTCAACCGGATCAGCTCTTTCTCCGGCGCGAACATATAGAAGCCGGAGGTCGGATTGGGCGTTGTCGGCACGAAAACGCCCGTCATGCCCTCGCCCAGCCGTTCGCGGATCTCTCCCTTCACGGACGCGGTGACAAAGCCCACGCACCATGTGCCGCGCTTCGGGTACTCGATCAGAACCATCTCCTTAAAGGAGGCTTGCTGGCTGCTGGCCAAGGTTTCGAAGAGTTGCTTGAACAGCGAATAAATGTTGCGGACGACCGGAACACGGCCCACCGCCCGATCGCCGGCGCTGATCATCGACCGCCCGATCAAGTTGGTGCCGATCGCCCCGAGAAGGATAAGAAGAATGATCGCGACGAGAACGCCCAAACCCGGGATCGCGAACTGGGTGTAGGTTTCCGGGTTCCACTGTTCAGGGATCAGCGGCTTGATCCGCTTGTCGATCTCCGAGATCAACCAAGACACGATGCCGACGGTGATGGCGATCGGCGCCGCAATGACAATGCCCGCGAAAAACCGCCCGCGCAGCCAAAAAAACAAACTCGGGCGTTTCGGCGCGTCGCCGTCGCTGAGGGAATTGACATCGGATTTACGGGACATGATCGTTTTGCTCGCAATGCCTTGGCCGTCGCTCAATTCCAAGCGACAACCCGTAAGATGAGTAGCACAGGCAGTCTTGAAAAGGCGCTTAATGCGATCGCCAAAAGGTTATTTGGCGACACGGCGTCGGCTACCGGTCTGGCGCGGCTGTCCGGCGGCGCCAGCCAAGAGACGTGGGCGTTCTCCGTGGAATTTCGACCGGCTGAAAGCCGCTCGCTTATCCTCAGGCGGGCCCCGGGCGGGGCTGCCGACGCCCGATCTCCGAGCGCCATCCGCCTCGAAACCGAAGCGGCGCTGATCGAGGCGGCGTCCGCCTGCGGCGTGCCAACGCCAGATATCATCTATGTGAGCCAAAAAGACGATGGGCTCGGCGAGGGCTTTTTGATGAGCCGGGTCGCGGGCGAGACGATCGCCCGCAAATTGCTCCGCGACCCTTCGTTCGAAACGGCGCGCGCGCGCCTCACCGCGCAATGCGGCGCAGCCCTCGCTCGCATCCACGCGCTGCCGCTCGCCGAGCTTCCCCGCCTGCCCCAGAGCGACGGCTCCGCTCAGCTCGCGCAGTACGAGGAAACGTATCGGAGCTTCGATGCGCCCCGCCCGGTTTTCGAGCTCGCGATCCGATGGCTCCGGGACAACCCGCCCGAGCCCGCCGCCCTTGGCCTAGTTCACGGGGATTTTCGGCTCGGCAACTTGATGGTCGACCAGGAGGGGCTGGCCGCCGTTCTCGATTGGGAACTCGCCCATATCGGCGACCCGCGGGAGGATCTCGCTTGGATCTGCATCAATTCGTGGCGCTTCGGGCGCTCTGACCGCCGCGTCGGCGGGTTCGGCGATTTGCCGGACTTTCTGGCGGCTTACGCCGACGCCGGCGGGGCCGCCGTCGCGCCGGCGGACATTGATTGGTGGGAGCTGCTCGGAACGTTGAAGTGGGGCGTGATGTGCATGATCATGTACGGGGCCTTCCGCAGCGGAGCCGACCCGAGCGTCGAACGGGCGGCGATTGGCCGCCGTGTCTCGGAAACCGAAATCGACATCTTGAACCTCCTGGAGGCGATCGATCGTGCATGACCAACCTTCCCAGATCGAGTTGATCGAGGCCGTGGCGAACTTTCTCGAGCGCGCGGCTCCGGAGCTTTCTGGGCATACGGCCTTCCACGCCCGCGTGGCGGCGAACGTTTTGCAAATACTGAAGCGGGATCTCGCCGCACGCCCCCAAAACGACGCCGAGGCGAAACGACGGCTTGTGGCGCTGCTCGCCGCCGACGCTTCAACGCCCCTGGACGTCCTTGAACGCCGTCTCGCCGAAGGCATTCGCAGCGGCGCGCTTTCTATGGCCACGCCGGGGCTTACCGAGCATCTGAAAAGGACCACAATCGACCAGCTAAACGTGGACCAGCCGAAGTATTCCGGTTTGAAGACGGCTTTGGAGCGATCTGCATGACCCGATGGATCTTAGCGGCGGTCGGCGTGGCCCTCATCGCCTGGTTCGGACTGAAGGACCGCGTCTACCGCGCCGTCGCCTATGGTGGCACGCCTGTTTCGGCGGAAGCTCCCGATTATGCCCGGTCCACCGCCTGGGCGGCGCGCCCCGAAAGCCGCCCGCCTGGCGCCTGGGACCGGCCCTGGGGCGTCGATATCTTCTTGATCCCGCCCGGGCCGACAATTCCTCATTTCAAGGGCCACATCGATATCGACATCGCCGAGGCGCGGGCCCAGGTCGACGCGGCGACGGCCGCTTTCAGCGAAAGCTTCGGCGAGGATTTTCCGATTTACGCGCCGCGCTATCGCCGAACCGTTCCAGCGCGGCGGGACGCCCCGGACGCGGCGAAATCGCAGGATCTAGCGGCCGCATTCGAAAATTATATGGACGAAGACAATCGCGGCCGCGCCGTCCTTTTCGCAGGCCTTGCATCGGATTTGCCCGACATGCGCCGCCTCGCCGCCGCACACGACGATCTCTTCGAGCGCGTCGCCGGATACATCGTGTTCGGCGCTGACGACCAGGAGACCGCAGGGCCCTGCTCGCCCGGGGCGGCGGAGGGCTGTCTCATGCCGGCTGACGTACGGATCGATCGGCCGATCACCCGCTTTGTCTTGCCGGCCTTGCCGGACCAGAACGCGACGTATCGCCCGGCCGATCCGGAGACGCTTTCCGAGGTGGTCGCGGCCCGCGCAATTTCGGTCAGCGCCTGGCTCGACGAGAACGCCGAAAAACCCGCCGAACCCCTGCCCGACTTTGAGACGATCGAAATCGCTCCAGTAAGGCGGCCGGGCGAGACCGATTAGACGGCCGCCTCAATGACCGGCCCCGTCGGGGGGGCCGTCCTCGATATAAGCGATGACCGCATCCCAGTGCGCTAGGGCCTCAAGATCGCCTTCGGCCGCGACCTCGGCGGCGCGGAGCGTGGCGATCACGGCCGCGTCTTCGCCATATTGGGCGATCAGCGCCATTGCGGCGCGTTGAACGTCGGCGTCGCCGGCCCTCATATGTCCCGTGCTCGGGCGTTTCGGATGAGCTGTGTCGTAGAGTGCCCCTCGAGGGTCGGCGTAATGTGCACGCGTCCGCCCCAAGACCGCACCTCCGGGGCGCCGACGATTTCATCCAAACGATAGTCTCCGCCCTTCACCAAAACATCAGGCCGCAGGGCTTCAATAAGTCGAAGGGGCGTGTCCTCCTCGAACGCTAACACAGCATCCACCGCGGCGAGGCCGCCGATCACCCGCGCCCGGGCCTCCAACGAGCTGACCGGCCGGCTCTCGCCTTTCAGTCTCCGAACCGACGCGTCGCTGTTCAATGCGACGATTAGCCGATCGCACTGCGCTTTGGCCTCTTCGATCAGTGCGACGTGGCCGGGATGGAGAAGATCAAAACAGCCATTTGTGAAGCCGATGACAAGGCCCCGCGCCCGCCAGTCGCGGACTGCAGCTTCAACCGTCGACAAAGACCGCACGCCGCGGCCGGATCGATGCGTTTCGTTAAGAAGATCCGCGGTTGAAACAATGGCGGCGCCGGCGCGCTCGACCGCAAGGCCTGAGGCGGCGAGCGCCAAAGTTGCGGCGGCGTGGACGTCCCCGCCCCCCGCAAGCGCCGCCGCGATCGCCGCCAACCCCGTATCGCCGGCGCCGGACACGTCGAAAACGTCTCGGGCGCGCCCGCGAACATGATGGACGACGCCGCCCTCGGAAATGAAAGACAGGCCCTTTGCCCCGCGCGTCACCACCACTGCGCCGGTTCGGCCCGACGCCGCCGCAGCCTTAAGCGCGGCTTCGATCTCCAGATCCGTGACAGTTGGCGAGCCGACCGCTTCGGCAAGCTCCTTCGCGTTCGGTTTGAGGAGGTCGACGGCGCCGTAATAAGCAAGGTCTGCGTTTTTCGGGTCGACGATGAAGGGCGCGCCGGCCGCCCGCGCCCGCGCCGCCGCCGCCGCGATCACCGCGGGCGTCACGGCACCTTTCGCGTAATCCGACAGGATCACAACAGCCGGTTCAATCGCCGTTCGAATACGCTCTATCAAAGCGTCTTCTACGGACTTCGGGATGAGAGCGGCGGACTCCTGATCGACCCGAAGAAGCTGTTGCCCACCGGCGACAAAGCGGGTCTTCAAGGTGGTCGGCCGTTCGCGATCAACGACAAGGTCGATTGAGACGCCCTCATCCGCCGCCAACGACCTTGCGAGGCTCTCCCCCTCTTCGTCGCCGCCGATCACGCCTGCGAGCTCGACCGCCAATCCGAGCGCGGCGGCGTTTCGGGCGACGTTCGCCGCGCCGCCAGGCATTTCGGAGACGTGCTTGCGTCGAAGCACCGGCACCGGCGCCTCGGGCGAGATGCGGGACGTCTCGCCGTAAACATAGCGGTCGAGCATGACGTCGCCGACGCACAGCGCCCTGCGCCCCCTCGCCCGTTCAAGCAGCTCGTCAATGTCTAAAGCTTTGATACTCAATACAAATACCGTTTTGATAGACTGGACGCCGAAGAACGGCTGGCATCTTTGATTTTACCAGCGCGACGTTCGACGACAAATCGCTGAGATGCAATCAGGTCTGATCCAGCGCTCCACTAGAGGCGTAAAGAGACAGCATTTTTGGAGGCTAAAATCGCCGGGTCCGATCACTCTCCCGCCATTATATGGTTCCGCAACGATCTGCGGCTTCGCGATCACCCGGCCGTAGATGCAGCGGTGGCGCAAGCTCGGCCTTTGGTCTTTCTCTATATTCTCGAAGAGACCGAACGACGGCCCCTCGGCGGGGCCGGCAAATGGTGGCTGGACAAGTCGCTTAGATCGCTAGCTGCGGATATCGAGGATCGCGGCGGCGCTCTAACGCTTCGTCGGGGCGATCCAATCGACGTCCTCCGAGACATTGTCTCCGAGACGGGGGCGACGGCCCTATATTGGTCGCGCCGGTACGGGGAGCCCGAGCGGTCCCAGGACGCCGACATAAAGTCGACGCTCAAGTCGGACGGCCTCGAGGCGCGCAGTTTCAACGGGTCGCTTCTTTCCGAACCCTGGGCGATCGAAACAAGCGCGGGCGGGCACTACAAGGTCTTCACCCCCTTTTGGAAAGCGCTGCGGGCGGACTACGTTCCGCCGGCCGAGATCGCCGCACCGGAGGCGTTCGAAGCGGCGCGCTGTGAGAGCGAATCGATCGACGATTGGGGTTTGCACCCGCAGGACCCCGATTGGTCGGCGGGGTTCGACACGGTTTGGACGCCCGGAGAGGACGGCGCCCGCGCGCGTCTGGCCGATTTTCTGGAAAGAGGGCTCGACGGCTATAGCGATAACCGGAACCGGCCCGACCTCGACTGGAGCACCTCCGGACTGTCGCCGCATCTTCGGTTCGGGGAGATCAGTCCGGCGCAGATTTGGCGTGCGACCGCGGCTCTTATCGAAGCCGAGACAACGGACGTCGACAGCGCTTGGACCTTTCTTTCGGAGCTCGCCTGGCGGGACTTCGCCTATGTGCTCCTCTACCACAATCCGGACCTCGCCACCAAAAACTACAATGGCGATTTCGATCATATGCCCTGGCGCACGGATGCGGAGGCGCTCCGCCGGTGGACCAAGGGCGAGACCGGCTACCCAATCGTCGACGCCGGCATGCGCCAACTCTGGCAAACGGGCTGGATGCACAACCGCGTGCGTATGATCGTGGCCTCGTTCCTCACAAAACATCTCCTCATCCATTGGTCGGAGGGCGAGGCTTGGTTTTGGGACACGCTCGTGGACGCTGATCCCGCCTCGAACGCCGCCAGCTGGCAGTGGACCGCCGGGTCCGGCGCGGATGCCGCGCCTTATTTCCGGGTCTTCAACCCAATCACCCAAGGCGAGAAATTCGACGAAACGGGCGACTATGTACGCAAGTGGTGTCCGGAGCTCTCCAAGCTGCCGCGCAAGCACTTGTACGCGCCCTGGACGGCCTCCGACGCTGTTCTCAAAGATGCGGGCGTTCAACTCGGCGAGACGTATCCCGAACCCATCATAGAACACGCCTCGGGCCGCGCTCGCGCGCTCGACGCTTATGAAACCCTCAAAAACAAAAGAGACGCTGCATGAAAATAGCGGTTATCGGCTCCGGCGTCAGCGGGCTTTCCGCAGCGTGGGCGCTCCGCCAAAAGGCTGAAGTGACGCTGTTCGAAGCGCGCGACCGGGCCGGCGGCCATGCGCATACCATGACGGTCGACTATGACGGTTCGCCCATCTCCGTCGATGTCGGCTTCATCGTCTATAACGCGCACAACTATCCGAACTTCATCGGCCTGCTCAATGCGTTAGGGGTCCAGACCCAGCCGAGCGATATGAGTTTCGCGGTCAGCGATCCCAACGGGTTCGAATGGTCTTCGAACAAGGGGGGCTTGTTCGCTTGGAAACGAAATCTCGCAAACCCGAAGTTTCTGCGTCTTCTGAGAGACATTCTCCGCTTTAACGACCTCGCCCGGGCCGAGCTCGCCGCCGGCGGCATCGCCGAAGCGTCTCTGGGCGCCTGGCTCGACGCGCGCGGCTTCGACGATGCGTTCCGATCAAACTATATCTTGCCGATGGGGGCCGCGATCTGGTCGACCCCCGAAGACAAGATGCTGCATTATCCCGCCGAAAGCTTCTTCCAGTTTTTCGACAACCATCGCTTGATGCACCGGGAACGCCCGCAATGGCGCACGGTCACGGGCGGCAGCCAGGCATATGTCGCGGCCCTGCTCCGCGAGCTCGGCCACCGCGTTCGGCTTCGAACGTCGGTGAAATCCGTCGGGAAAGCCGGGCGCGGCGTTCGCATCGTCGACGGCGCGGGCCGGGCGCATTTGTTCGACCAGGTGATCGTCGCCACCCATTCCGACCAAGCGGTGGCGCTGCTTGACGACAGCTATCGCGACCGCCGCTTCCTTCTCGGCTCGGTCCGTTATCGCCCGAACCGGATCTATCTGCACCGCGACCCGGGCCTGATGCCGCGCAGGCGAGCGGCGTGGGCGGCGTGGAATGTCTTGAAGCAAGAGGGCGAGGATATCTGTCTCACCTACTGGATGAATAAACTCCAGGGCCTTCCAGCGGAC
>CAYYNG010000017.1:0-12529 GCA_964472435.1 uncultured Hyphomonadaceae bacterium
GTCAGCCTGAAATCATTGAGCCGATCAGCGTGGACGCGGACGGCCTTGAGCGATGCTGGCGGCTGGGGCGCGGCCAGCGCCCCCACGGTTTCGCGCAGCACGACCCCCAGCGCGGGGCCGGCCCATTCGCGGATGGGGCGCCAGGCGCTCTCTTGCCGCTCTCGAAGATCGGCGGGCTCCTCCGCAAGATAACATAATAAATCGGTGCCGGCGTAGTTCGCCACCTCCTCGGCCATCGCTCGACGGGTGGCCGGCGCGCGATCGATGGCGACATTTGCGAGACGTGTGAGCCCCATGGATTGAAGATCCAGCAGCTCGCCCTGCTCCGCCCACTCGGCCGCGATGGCCGCTGCAAGCGCCTTGGTTGGAAGGCGCAGCGGAGCGCGCGCCGGAGTTTTGATGGGCCGCCCGTCCAGTTCGACCGTGAAGGCATCTTCAAGCGAAGCGACGCCGGCGGTTTTGTAGAACCGTTTGGGCCGCTTGGGATCAGTCATCGACGTCCGCGGCCGCGTCGAAGAAGGCGTCTAGCGCGGCGTTCAGCGTCTCATACTCATGATGGAGGTCATGCGCCCCGGCCGCCTCAAGCTCGTGCGCCTCGCCAAACCCCCAGCTGACGCCTACCGTTCTGACCCCGGCCGAGCGTCCCATCCGCATGTCGTGGACCGCATCGCCGATCATCACAGTGGCGGCGGCGTCGACGCCAAGGGCGTCCATCCCGGCTTGGACCATGAACGGACTTGGCTTGCCAGGTCCGTCATCGGCGCACCAAGCCGTGTCGAAATAGGGTTGCAGCCCATGCTGTTCGAAAAAGGCGTCGACGCCCCGCCGCGCCTTTCCAGTTGCGATCCCAAGAAGCCATCCGGCCTCGGCAAGGCGTTTCACGGTTTCAGCGGCGCCGGGATAAAGCGGCTCGAAGCCGCGCCCCTCGGTACGCAAGGCGAGAAAAGCGCTCCGATACGCCTCGCCCAGCGCCGCATGGTCCCGCGGGTCGAGGTCGGGGGCGAGTTCGGCCATCGCCTCGACGAGGCCAATGCCGATCGTGTGGCGGGTCTCTTCATAGCGCGGGGGCCGATGACCGCACGCTTCGAAAGCGCGCTCCATCGCGGTTTGAATGATCTCCCGGCTATCGATGATAGTGCCATCGAGATCCCAGATCGCAAGCTTCAACGTCATACCGGCACGACGTCGAAGGGCGCTGTGACGCGGAGGGATCCGTCGCGAATGGGTTCGGTGCCGTGCCAGAGAAACGAGGGGAACAAGACAAGCAGGCCCGGCCGCGGCTGGACCCATTTCTCCGCGGCGGCGCCGCGTGGCGTTTTGAAGGGCGGCTCGCCGAACTTGATCCAACCAGCCTTATCCGCGCTTGAAGCTGTTTCAGGCGGGGTGGCGGCATAGTAGGACGAGCTGATCCAACCCCGAGGATGAACGTGGTTGAGGTGGCGCCCGCCGCCTTCGAGACGGACGGACCACATGCCGGCGAAGGCGTAGGCGCCCGTGTTTCGCTCCGTCAGCGGGTGGCCCGGCTCCGCGCCGATTGCGGCCATATAATCCCGGATCGGCCCATCGAGGGCGCGGACATAGGCTTGAATAACGGGGTCGTCGACATCGGTCAGATTGTTCGGGGTCTGGCTGCCGGCGCGGAATGACTGGTTCAGGTGCCGGGTGTCGAACCGGCGGAGCCCGTCGAGCCGCTCGAGAAACGCCGTGTTGAAGGCCTCTAGGCTTCTAAAGCCGTCGGGAACGGGCAGCTCATAGGTCCTTACGTGCTCGTCAAGCCGCACCAGTCGGCGGTGGTCGGGATGGCCGAGCTCCCGCAGCGCCGTTGCTTCGTATCCGATGAGAAGCTGGTTCTGGGGATCGAAGTCGCGCATGCGCCGTAACCGGTCCAGGGCCTCACCAGCGTCGCCGGAGCGCAAAAGCCCCGTGATTAGACCGATATCCTCGCCGAGGTCCCCTGTCGCAGCAACCGCGGCGCGACCGGCGGCGATCGCCTCGCCCACACGATCGAGCGCAAGGAGAAGCGCGCAGCGCACCGAGAGGCCTCTGTGGCTGTCACGCCGATCTTGCGGCTGGCGCTCCAAGGCGCCGAGCGCCGCTTCCTCGCGCCCAGCCTGGCGCAGCAGGACGATCGCGGGCAGCGCGAGATCGGCATGCGCGAGCGCCGCTTCGATGAGCCCATCGAACGCCGTCTCATCCCCTGTCATCCAATAGAGTTCCGCCAGCGCTGTCAGGCTCTCCTCGGTCGCGCCGGCGGCGTGCGCGCGCTCCAGCGTGTCCCGGGCTTCAGATATCCGCCCCTGATCGAACAATGTCCGGCCGTAAAGAAATAGGATGATAGGATCCGACGCGCCGTCATCGACCAGGCTTTTCAGGATGTCGCCAGCCTGACCGGACCGCCCGGCCTCGACGAGGACCGAGGCGTAACTGTAGCGCGCATAGGTGTTCTTCGGATCGATGGCGAGCGCGGCGAGCGCCGCCTCCTCCGCTGCTTTCAATTGGCCCGCGCCCATCCGCGCCCGCGCGAGCGACGTGAACGCATTCAGGTTCCGCGGCTGGCCCTCGCAAGCGGCGTCGAGGACCGCGAGCGCCTCAGGATGACGGCCGAGCTCTGATAGCGTTCGACCGAGGGCGATCGCAGCGGTATAGAAATCGCCCTTCAGATCCAGCGCACGGCGGAACGCAGCCTCAGCCGCCGAAAGGTCGCCCATTTGCAGCGCGAGCCGGCCTTGATTGTTGGCGATCTCATGATTTTCGGGATCAAGCGCCGCAGCGCGCTCTAAGAGGGCCCGGGCCTCAGAAAGGCGCCCAGCGCCCTTTTCAACAAGGCCCAGGAGGTGGATGGCCTGCGGATGGGCGATACCCGACAGGCGCGCCCGCGCGGCATCGAAGGATCCGCGTTTGAAGTCCGAATAGGCCGCGGCGATCGCTTGTTCGGCGCCGATCATTGAAAAAGCTCCATCGGATCTTCACCCGCCTCAGATTCCAAAAAGCCGAGCGTGGCGAAGGTCTCGCGGAGGCGAGGCGGTGGCGGGGCGACGATAATGACGGGCTTTCGCCCGGGCCGTGGGATCGCAAGGGCGCGGGCATGAAGGTGCAGCCCCGGCGCGACGCCCGTCGGCGCCTCCCGCCGCGTGGCGTACTTCGCATCCCCGAGGATCGACGTTCCGATTTCGGCGAGATGGAAGCGAAGCTGATGCATCCGGCCTGTCTGGGGCCGCAAGGCCACCCACGCAGCCCTCTGGCCTGCTGTGGAGACTGTCACATAATCGGTGACGGCGTGGCGCGCGCCATCGTCCGATTGCACCGCAGGCAGCATGCGTTCTTTGTCCTCGCCCGGAGCGGCGCCTTTTCGCATCCATGAGCGGATCTGGCCCGCCCGCGGCTGGGGCACGCCCACTGTGATCGCCCAATAGACCTTCTGCATGTCCCGCCCGCGAAAGAGATCGCCGAGCCGCGCCGCGGCCGCCGGATGGCGCGCGAGAAGAAGAACGCCGGACGTGTCCTTATCCAAACGATGCACGAGCTTCGGTCGCCGTTCGTCGTCGCTGAACGCGTCGAGCATGCCGTCGATATGCCGTCCGATCTTCGTGCCGCCCTGAACCGCAAGGCCCGGCGGCTTGTTGATGGCGATCATGTCGGCGTCTTCATAGAGGACCCATTCGCGGATCTCAGCATCCGCTTGCGAAACAGGCTTTTTGCTTGGCGGCGGCGCATCCGGAAGGGGGGGCACCCGAACCGCCATCCCCGCCTCTAGCCGCGTAGAAGATTTCGCCCGGGCGCCGTCGACTCGGATTTGACCGGTCCGGATGAGCTTTTCCACCTGGCCCTGGGTCACACCGCGAAAGGTGCGCCTGAACCAGCGATCAAGGCGCGCGCCCGCGTCCTCCGGCGGGATCATGACGGTTTGGACGACGCCGCTCATCCGAAGCTCCGACGTGCGATCAAAAGACCCGCCGCCAGCGCCGCGACGCCGAGCGCGATAGAGAGCCCGGCATAGGCCGCAGCCTTCACCATCTGCCCAGCACGAAGCATCGCCTCGACCTCAAGCGAAAACGCCGAGAAGGTCGTGAAGCCGCCCAGCACCCCCGTGGCCGTCAAAAGGCGAAGCATCTCACCTGTTTCGATGCGCGAGGTGAGCCAGCCGACGAACCCGCCCATGGCCAGACTGCCGAGCATGTTCACAATGAATGTTCCGTATGGCCAATCGGCCGGAAGCGCGCGGTCCGCCGCCAGTCCCACGGCGTAACGGAGCATCGCACCCAGGCCGCCGCCAAGCCCGACAAGCAAGAATCCAGTCATACCGGCGGTCTTAAGCGCAAGCGCGCCGAACCGCCAGACCCGGCTCGCCCCTGCCCGCCCCTATCCTCCAAGGTCGCAGAAGGCCGGCTTGACAGCGCGAAGGCGCTCTACTTTGGAAGCGGGGCCGCGGCGAGAAACGCCGCCGGAGGCGCGGCGGACACGGCGAACGGCGCGCCGCTCGGATGCGTTAGTTCGAGGCTGAACGCATGGAGCATGAGACGCGGCGCAGCGTCGCCGCCATAAAGGTCGTCGCCCAGAATAGGATAACCGATCGAGGCGAGATGCGCGCGGATTTGGTGTAGACGACCGGTTCTCGGCCGGACTTCAAAGAGGGTCGCCCGCCCGTCTGACGCAAGGGTGCGCCACCGTGTCTCCGCAGTCTGCGCGCCGACGGCTGTCGACGGGCGCATCGTTCCACGTCCGCGGTCCGGTTCGTAGAGCTTCAGCGCGACGTCGATCATGCCGTGACGAGTATCCGGCGCTGCGCCAGACGCTATGGCGAGATAGGTTTTCTTAACGCGCCGCTTTGCAAACGCCTCGGACACGGCCGCCGCTGCAGGCTTGGTCTTCGCAGCGAGAACGACGCCGGATGTTCCTGTGTCGAGCCGATGAACCAGCTTGGGGCGTTTTCCGTTCGAGCGGGCGAAGGCCCAGAGAAGGCGGTCGAGCGCGCGCCCGCGGCCGCCGCGCGTCTGGACCGGCAAGCCCGACGGCTTGTCGAAGGCGAGCAGAGCCTCGTCTTCGTGGATCAATAAAGATCGCACGAACGCCGCGTCCGCCAGCGGTACGTTTGGTATCGGGCGGTTCCGCACGGGAGCTAACCTGATGGCCGGGGTCAGCTCGCCGCGAGACGCTCCATCTCCGCTTCGGAGAGCTCGGAGTTGTCATAAACGCTCTGCACGTCGTCGAGTTCGTCAAGCGTGTCGAGCAATTTCATCAACGTCTCAGCGGCCCCCCCTTCGACCGGCACTGTGTTCTGCGGCTTCCAAATGAGCTTGGTCGATTTCGCCTCGATATCCGGAAACGCCGTCTCCAGGGCGGCGGCCACATCCATAAGATCTTCGCGGGAGGTGTAGACAATGTGCACCCCCCCATCCGTTTCAACGTCCGATGCGCCTGCTTCGATCGCCGCTTCCATCACCGCCTCCTCGTCCCCCGCCTCGGCCGGGTAGACGATCTCGCCGACTTGGTCGAAACCAAACGAGACCGAGCCCGTCTCTCCAAGGTTGCCGCCGTTCTTCGAGAAAGTCGACCGGATGTCGCTGGCCGCCCGGTTGCGATTATCGGTCGACGCTTCAACAATCACGCCGACGCCACCGGGACCGAAGCCCTCGTAGCGGATCTCTTCATAGTCGTCGCCGCCGCCGCCGGCGCCTTTATCGACCGCGCGCTTGATATTGTCCTTCGGCATGGATTCCGCGCGGGCGTTCTTGATGGCGAGCCGAAGGCGTGGATTGCCGTCGGGGTCGCCACCGCCCATTTTCGCCGCGATCGTGATTTCCTTTGAAAGGCGGGAGAAGAGCACCGCGCGTTTTTTGTCTTGGGCGCCCTTGCGATGTTGAATGTTCGCCCATTTCGAGTGGCCGGCCATCGGCGCCTCCTCGGATTTTGCTATTTCGACAGGCGTCCGCTCTAGCCCAAGGCCCGCGTATTGGGAAGCGGCCCTTAAGCCGGGAGCTGTTCCGCAAGCCGACCGCCGACGCGAATGGGCGTCACGCGTTCGGCGAGCCCGCTCGCCGCGTTTATTTCGGCGAAGACGCCGCAGAGCGTGCCCTCGCCTTCCGCCAGCTTGTAGCGTTCGCCCGGCAATCGCGTGGCGAACCGCTCGATCGAAATATCCTTCCGCATGCCGATGACGCTGTCATAGTCCCCGCACATGCCCGCATCGGTGAGATAGGCGGTGCCGCCCGGCAGGATCTGCGCATCGGCCGTCGGCACATGGGTGTGGCTGCCGGCCACCAAGCTCGCGCGGCCGTCGCAAAAATGGCCCATCGCCATTTTCTCCGAAGTGGCTTCGCAGTGGACGTCGACCATGATCGCATCCGCCGCGACGCCGAGCGGAAGCGCCTCCAATGCGGCGTCTATGGCCTGGAACGGATTGTCGAGCGAATCCTTCATGAAGACACAGCCCTGGACCTGCACCACGCCGACACGGCGGCCATCGGCCAGCGTGAAGAGATTGGCGCCTCGGCCAGGCGCGCTGGCCGCAGGCGGATAGTTGATCGGTCGCAACAGTCGCGGCTCGCGTATGATGTAGGTCAGCGCTTCGCGTTGATCCCAAGCATGGTCGCCCAGGGTCAAGCAATCCGCTCCAGCGGCGAACAGCTCCTCGCCGATCCGCTCGGTCAATCCGAAACCGCCGGCCGCGTTCTCAGCGTTCACAACGACAAAGTCGAGCCGAAGCTCGGCCTTCAGCCTCGGCAAATGCGCAAGGACCGCCGCCCGGCCGGACGCGCCGACAACATCTCCGAAAAAGGCCAGTCGCATGAGGGCGATATGGTGCGTCTCGCGCAAAAAGGAACGCGCGCCGCCCTCTGTTGAGACGGCGCGCGCTGAAAAGCGAAGCAGAGACGCGCTAGTTCACGCTCGCAGAAAATCCAAGCGTGTCTTTCGTAAGGGAGGACGGATCGGCGAAAGATTGGGCCGTCAGCGCCTGTTCCGGCTGAACCTTGATCGACAACGTGCCAGGCTCCGAGAGGAAGCCGCCGACTGCGCTCGCAAGCTCGGTGATAATCGCAGGGTCAAGGCCCGTATCGCCGGCCATCAGCGGCGCGATACCCAACATGGCCTGGGCCTGCGCCCGGAGGGCCGACGGGTCTTGGCCGGTTTGTGCGGACGCCAGATTAAACGCGCGGTCGACAATAGAGTCGTCTTCCAGGCTCAGCTCCAAACCATGAAAACTGAGCAGCGAGAACGCCTGCATGAGCGCGGAAGGGTCTTGGCGGCCGTTCGCTCCAAGCTTCGCCACCGCCTGCCCATAGTCGGAAAATCCGGAGATATCGCCGCCGAAGCGCAAGGTGAAGCCGTCTGTCAGGCTCAGGTAGTTGGAGCCGGCCTCGAACGTCACCCGATCGGTGTCGGGATCGATCGTGGAGACAGCGCCGGCTTTGAGCTCGAGCTGTTCATAGCCCATCAGACCGAGGGGCTCGGCGACCTGGGCCCCCAATTCGGAATCCGGATCGGCTGAGAAGGTGGCGGTGTAGGGCCGCGTCGTGTTGCGGATCACCCGGCCTTGGTCGTCACGGTCGACAAAGGCGTTGAGCGTGGGCAATGCGAACGCGACACCCGCGATGTCGAACGCAAGGCCGGAGACTTCGAATGCGTCATAGCCTGGATTGGTCGGATCGTTATAAACCGCTCCGAGGAGCGCCTGCGCCATTTCGTCTTCATCGTCTCCGGCCGCCTGAATCGCCTCCAGAAAGCCGATATCGACGCCTGAGATGGTAAACTCGTCGAGTTGCATCTTGATGGGCGTTTGGTCGTCCGGTTCGATGAAATCGAGATTGAGGCCCTTGATCCGCGTCTGGGCGACGGTGTCGCCGCCTGCGCCTAGGACCTCGATCGCGCCGAGCGCGACCACGCCATCGTCGCCCAACTCCTCGGAATTGAAGGCGAGGCTGGTCACCGAAAAGCCATCGAACCCGAGCTCGCTTGCGCTGGGGAACGGCGCGTCTTCCACATCCGGGTTGACCACCGATGCGACCCACGCGGCGAGCGCTGGCGTCGGATTGCTGAGCTCGATATCGCCGACCGTCAACGCACCGTCTTCATCGGGCGGTGAGACGGAGACGTCGCTGAGCCGAAGCTGGGCGAACGAAGCGCCGGCGCCGGTCATCTCAAGCCCCTCGAACACCATCGACGCAACGCTGATCGGGGGCTCGTCGTCGCCCGGCACCGTAATGACGACGTCGTTGAACGTGGCTTTCGCCCCCTCAAGGGAGCGCCCGCCGAATTGGATGAGCGCCGTGCCGTCGCCGTCCAGCGCCATCGCCGCCAATGCGTCGCGAGCGGTGGCCGGATCCCCGGCGCGCAGAACGATGTCGTCGAACGCGGCCGCCGCTTGCCGAGCGCCGCTGTTCGCCTCCGGCGCGCCCGCATCTTCGCCGCCACCCCCGCAGCCTGCGAGCAGTGCGGCGGCCGCGACAGCCCCGTACATCCAGTGTTTCATCTAAGTTCCCCTTGGTTGGACTCGTGTCATAATTATCGGAACGACCGGGATTCGGATATATCATGTTTATCGATAAGATCCAGACGCGCACTGTCACCGCGTCAGACGGCCGAACGGTCCATGTGCGGTTTGAGATCAACCCGCGCGCGCGGCGGCTGATCCTTCGGATCGACGAGACCCGGCGGGAGGCGGTCGCCGTCGCACCGAGTCGGGGTTTGATCAGCGACGCCGCCGCGTTCGCCGCGGACCGGGCCGATTGGATCGCCGACCGACTCGACGCGCTGCCGACGGTTCTGCCCCTTATCGACGGCGCGGAGATACCGATACGTGGGCGCGCCCATCGGATCACGTCGGCGGGCCACGGCCGCCTGGTCCGCCTGACCGAAGATCCGCCCACGCTTTCCGCGCCGGGCGCGCCGGAAACGTTCCCAGACCGCGTCCGCCGCTTCCTGCGCCGCGCCGCCAAAGCAGACCTGGGGGAGGCCGTTGACCGGCACTGCGGCATGCTCGGCGTAGCGGCGCGGCGGATCGTCGTCACCGATACGCGTTCGCGCTGGGGGTCGTGCACATCGGACGGCCGGCTCGCCTTTAATTGGCGGCTGATCTGCGCGCCGCCCTTCGTGCTCGACTATGTCGCCGCTCACGAATGCGCCCACCTCTTGGAGATGAACCATTCAGCGCGGTTTTGGGCCCATGTCGCGGCGTGCGTCGGCGATCCGAAAGCTGGTCGACGGTGGCTGCGAGCCAATGGTGCGGCGCTTCACGCCGTCGGCGCCGCGCGGGCCTCCGCGGCGGCCTGACCCGCCTCCGTCGTTTCCGGCGGGCCGAAGCTGATCAACACGGCGCCGTCCCCGCCCCGCGGCTCGCGGTTGGGGCCGAGGAACGAGATGGCTCCGTCCGGTCGGATTTCCGCAATCAAGTCGGCCTTCGGCCGATCGGCGGCGAACTCCGTCAGACCGTACTTCTGCGTCAGCGGCGTTTTTGCGAACGTCCAGCCGCGGTAATGATCGCGGATCAAGGCGTCGTAGGTGCGGCCGCGTTTAACGAGGGTTCGGCCGCGGGCGGAGGTCGCGAAATCGCCTGCATCGTCCACCTCTTGATCCAGCGTCGAGAGTTGAAACACCTTATGCCGGCCCAACTCGGGCGCGAAGTGGCTGGAGACCAGCGTATTGTAAGGATCGTTCGCCGAAAGGGACAATACCGTGTCGAACCGCGCGTGGTCGAGTTTGAGCTCCGCATCCTCGGAAAGGACTTCGACGAAAAGGTTCTCCAAACCGGCGTTTCGCGCCCGGCTCAGCCGCTGAAAATTGTTGTCGGCGAGAATCACGTCGACCTCCGCGGCGCGAAGCGTCTCAGCAAGGTCGAGGCTCCATTGGTTCGCGCCGACCAGCAGAACGCCCGGCCGGCCTTTGCGCGCCAGGCCGAGGCGGCGCGCTAGGGGCCCGATCGTAAACCCGTGCAGCACCACGGTGACGAAGACCATCGCGAATGCGAGGGGCGCGATCTGATCGGCGCCCGGAAATGCGCCCGCGCCCGCGGCTCGCAACTCCATCAGCCGGTCGGCGAAAAATCCCGAGATAGCGACCGCGACAATGCCGCGGGGCGCGATCCAGCCGATCAGCGTCATCTCCTCGCGTTTCAGCGTCCCGATCGTCGACAGTGCGACAGACAAGGGGCGGACGACGAACAACATGACGATCAAGAACATGAGCGTGCGCACATTGAGCGCGCCCATGATCGTTTCGGGCCTCAAGTTCGCTGTAAGAATGATGAAGACCCCTGAAATCAGAAGGACGGCGATGTTCTCCTTGAACCGCCGCATCTCAACGAGGCCCGCGAGCCGCGAGTTGGCGAGCGTCATGCCGTAGGCGGTCACTGCGACGAGGCCCGTCTCAGCCTCGATCGTGTCAGCGATGGCGTAGCAGAGGATGACGCTCGCGAAGATGAGCGGCGCCTTCAGGAATTCCGGGGCCCAGCCGGCGCGAAAAGCCCGCGCCATGGCGTAGCCGAACCCCACCCCCAGCGCCATGCCGAAGAGGGCCGACACAAGAATGGCCGTCGCTGCGGCGGGGATGTTCTCCCCGGTCGCCGCGACCCGAACCACTTCGAAGGCGACAACGGCGTAGAGGGCGCCGATCGGGTCGTTGACAATGCCTTCCCATTTCAGCGCGGCCCCGCTGCGCCCGCCCAGTTTCGACTGGCGCAGCAGCGGCATGATCACCGTCGGCCCCGTGACGACGAGAACGCCGGCGAAAACGACGGCGCTGGCCCAGTCGAGGCCCGCGGCGTATCGGGCGGCCAACGTGCCCAACGCCCAGGCGAGGGGCCCGCCGACGAACACCAAGCGCCGCACGGCCGAGCCGGCGTCCCGCAGATCGTCGAACTTCAGAACAAGACCGCCTTCAAAGAGAATCACCGCCACGGCGAGCGAAATGATCGGGCGCAAAAGGTCGCCGAACTCGGCTTCGGGATCGACGAGCGGATGGCCGAATACGAGCCCCCAAAGCGGTCCGGCGGCGAGGCCGGCGAGCGACATCAGCACGATGGCCGGGGCTTGCAGCCGCCAGGCCAGCCACTGCGCGCCGAGGCCAAGGGCGCCGATCAAAGCGGCTGTGAGAATCAACGTGTCATGGTGCATCTTATGTGCCCGCAGCCTGCGCGTTCGGAGATTTAGGCGTCGCTTTCGACGGGCGTTGCGAAGTCGAAGCCAATCTCTCGTGTTCCCCAATCGCCGTCTTTGTAGCGGTCGATTCGGCTTTGAAACCAATCGAGCACGTGATCGTAGATGTGCTGGTAGAACGGTTCGGGGTCGGTCTCGGCGAGCGGCAACTTGAATTCGTAGTCCTCGCCGTCCTGTACGCGCACAATGAACCGCTCCCCGATCTTCCGGCACTCGAGCGTCAGCCTCAGCCAATCGGTTCCCCGCGTGACACGGATCGCCAGCCCGAACGCAACGGGGCCAAGCGGCCGAAACCCCCGCGGGGGTAAAGAAAAGGCCTTATCGCCGTAGGGCTTGGGTTCAAAGGGTCCAACGGGCGGGACGAGCTGCACGCACTGGCCGTCGCTGCTTTCCATAAAGGCGCACAGCCCACTGTAAAGCTCCTCGGCCAACCGCCGGATCCGATCATAATTCTCGGCCGCTAAGCCCTGATAGGTCTCGACGGTGGCGATCAATTCATCGAAGCGCGACATGCACCCCTCCCCGCAATGCTCGCGCAACCTAGTCCCAGGGCGGCGCGCCTTCAAACAGGATTATCTGCAACGCCGATCGAACGGTTCGTGCGCGCTCAGGCAGCGCTGGCGTTCCTGGCGCGGAACCGGCGGGCCTCGGCGGCGCGGATCAAGGCGTCCGCGGTCGGCTGCAGCGGCTGCGGGATGGACGTGCGCCCCACTTCAATCGCGGCCGCCGGCGGCAACCCCGCCGCAAACGCGGCGAGGACATGGCGGGCCGTCTCCGGGAACGCCGCCTCCTCCTCCAGGATCTGGCCGAGCCGCGAGGCGACCGGCCCGACGATCGCGTACGCCAGGAACACGCCGAGGAACGTGCCGAGCAAAGCCGAGGCGATCGCCATGCCCAGAATCTCCGGCGGCTGATCGATCACCGTCATCGCCCGGATGATCCCGATCACCGCGGCGACGATTCCCAAGGCTGGCAGCGCATCGGCCAAGGCTTCAAGCGCACGCACGGCGCGCATGCGCCGATCGAATTCCGCCGCGAGCGCCCGCTCCATCGCCGCGTCCGCGCGGTCGGGACGTGACAGATCGAGCGACATCAACCGCAAACCGTCGCAGATGAGAGCGGTCGTCGGGCCGTCCGCCAGCACCGTCGTCGCCGCCTGAAACGCGGGCGATTGTTGCGGCGCTTCGAAATCGCTTTCTATGGCCACAAAGCCGCCCCGCCGGGCACGGTTCAGAAGGTCCTGGAGAAGGAGGAGCAAGGATTGATAATCGTCGCGCGCCCAGCGCGGCCCGCGCAACACGCGCCAGAAGCCAGCAAGCGCGTCTCGCGACACCTCGGGAGCGTTGCCGACAACGAGGACGGCGAGCCCGGACCCGGCGATG
>CAYYNG010000018.1:0-12339 GCA_964472435.1 uncultured Hyphomonadaceae bacterium
GCCGACCGCATCGACTGGGTGAAAGCGCAATCGGCGCTTTTCCGGGGCGCATTGATGGGCACGACCGTGCGCGACGACAATTATAATTTTATTCGCCTGGGCGCCTCGATCGAACGGGTCGATAGCACCGCGCGCCTGCTCGACGTGAAGTACCATGTCCTTCTGCCGAGCGTCGCAGATGTCGGCTCCAGCGCGGATCATTATCAGTGGGTGTCGCTCCTGCAGGCCGCAGCCGCGCAGCGCGCCTACTACTTTGTCACGAAATCGGATGTCACGCCGCGCGGGGTCGCCGAGTTCCTCATCTTAGCAGGCCGGTTTCCTCGCTCGATCCTTTTCAATGTGCGGAGGGTCGCGACCACCGTCGCTGACCTCGAGGCATATTATGGGCAGAAAGCCAAGTGTCACGACGCTGTGGAATCATTTATAACCGACCTTGAAACGCTCACGATTGACGACATTTTCCGCGTCGGCCTTCACGAGTTCTTAACCGAAATTATCGAGCGAAACTATCAACTGGCGAACCAACTGGCGACGGCCTACGGCTTTGCACCAGTTGAAATTGGAAGCGGGGGCGCGGCCAAGGTCGATGAGCAATGAGAACACCTTCGCGCGGCAGTTCAGCCCCTTCGATCCAACCACGGCGATCGATCCGTTCACCATACAGGACCCGCCCATGACCTACTGCGTCGCGCTGAAACTGAACCAGGGCCTGGTCTTCCTGTCCGACACGCGGACCAATGCCGGCGTGGACAATATCTCAAAGGTCAAGAAGCTGTTCACCTGGCGGCAGCCCGGCGAGCGATCGATCGCGATGATGACCGCCGGCAATCTCGGGATCACCCAGGCCGTCATCTCCGAACTCGACGAACAGCTCGACCGCCCGCACGCAGGGGAGACCAACCTCTTTACCGCGGAAAGCATGTTCGATGTCGCTCAGCTGGTCGGCCTGAAAATGCGCCAGGCGCAGGAGGCGTTCGGGCCCGGCCTCGCCGCGCGTGGCGTCGATTCCGGGGCCTCGATCATCGTTGGCGGCCAGCGCGCCGGCGGACGCCCGCGTCTTTTTCTGGTTTATGCCGCCGGGAACTTCATCGAGGCGACGACTGACAGCCCCTATTTCCAGATCGGCGAACACAAATACGGCAAGCCGATCCTCGACCGCGTAATCGACGTGAACACCGATATGCAGGACGCCGTGATCTGCGCGCTGCTTTCAATGGATTCGACGCTTCGGTCGAACCTCACGGTCGGCATGCCGCTCGATCTTGCGGTTATGCGCACCGATACCTTCGGCTTCGAGCAGTTGCGCCGCATCGAGGCGGAGGATCCCGCATTTCTCGCCTTTTCGGAGCAATGGTCGCAGCAATTGAGGAACGCTTTCGGCTTCATGCGAACCATGTCCGTCTAGCCTGCCCGGCCTAAACCGCTCGGTGGGGGGAGGAGTGCCGCCACTCCGCGAGCAAGGTGCGCAGGGCTGAAACGAAGGCGAGCGGCTGGTCGAGCATCACATGGTGCCGCGCGTGCGGGATGGAGATGAACGGCACCTGGTGGCCGAGCAGCGCCTGCATATAGTCGCCCACGTCATCTGGCATTAGAGCGCTCTCCTCCCCGCGGAAAATCGCGATCCGGCACTTCGTCGCCTTCAGCAGGTCTGCGGGCGGCCGGTCCATCTCGAACCGTCGCCAGATGGTCGGGTCGAACTTCCACGTCCAACCGCCTTCGGTCTTTCTGAGGCTCCAACGGGCGATGTAATCCATAATGTAGTGGTTCTCGCAGGGCTGCGGCGGGGCGAGGCGGAACCGCGCCAGCGCCTGGTCGAGGGAGGGGTAGACCTTGTTCGGCCGGCCCGATCGCGGAGGCCCGCGATGGTCTCGATCGGGCGGATTGACCGGACTGTCGACAATCACCGTGCCCGTCAGCCGGTCGCCATAGTCCGCGCCCGTCAGCAGCGTGACGAACCCGCCGAACGAGTGCGCGACGATGATGGGTTTGACCTCATGGTCGAACATGCCGCAGTGCTCGGCGACTGCGATCTGTTCTTGCGCGAAGGTCGGCAAGTCGTAGGCGTCGCGCCAGCCGCTGTCGCCCATGCCGGAAAAGGTCATCGCTGCGACGTTGAAGCGGGCGGCGAAATAGGGGGCGATGAAGTCCCACCAATGGGCGTGGGCGCCATTGCCATGGACGAGGAGAAGCCCGGGTGCGGTCGGGTCGCCCCAACGCCTGAAATGGATCTTGGCGTCGTTCACCTCGACGGCGTCGGTTTCGCAGGGCGCGGCCACTGCATGTTCGAACCAATCCGGCGCAGGCGGTTTTTCGCCGTGATAGACGGCCAGCGGCCCGCCCTCGGACGGCATTTCTTCGGGATGGTTTCTCACCAATTTGTCGTCAGCCCCCGCCATGGTCGCGGCTCCTTTATTTCAATGGCCGGTTTCAAACGCTTTTTCGCCCGGCCTGGGCGGGCGCTGTTCGATCGCTTTGAACACCCCGGTCCCAGTCATTAATGTGCGGTCGCCGCACCAAATGCGCCCCTCGACGGTGAAAACGCGATCGATTTCGGACACCACCCTGCCAGCGCCCTCGATCCACTCGCCATGCTTCGCGCCGGAGAGAAAGTCGCACAAAAGCCGGATCGTCACCCACCAATGCGAGGCCTCGACCGAGACCGCGTGACCCCAGGCCATGTCCGCGAAGGTCATTAGCATGCCGCCATGGGCGTTCATCATGCCGTTCGTATGGTGTTCCTCGACCCGGAACGCGCGCACATAGGTGCCGTCGCCCGGCCGCTTTTCGAACAAGGGGCCGACTTGCCGGCCGAAGCCGCGGTGCCAATCGAGCGGCTTAAAGCCGTCCGGGATGGCGCTCGAGACGCGTTCCGTTAGATCGTCGGTCATGTCCTCGCCTCGCCGCAGATGAACTCGTCGCCCGGTGCGATATCGGATCGAACGGTCAACGCGGCGCATTCGACCATAGCGCTTGTTCGCCCCGCGGCCACAGGACCGCAGCTTCTGATCACGCCCAATCCGCGGGTCATGCGCGCCCTCTCTCCCGGCTCGAGCGCGACATCCGGCAGGCTGAGGCCAATTCTCGGTGCAACCGATAAGTCCGCATCGCCGGCATATTGCAGGACGGCGTCCCATGACGAACCCGAAGGCATCCGAACATCGTAGAAGACCCCGCGCCCTTTTGCGTGAAGCCTCCGCGCGCTCTGCGCAACGCGGCCGCGCTCGGCTTCGTCCGCTCGCTTGTATCGGATGAACACGTCCGCCATCGGCCGCACGCCCCCTAAACCGGAAAACGAGCTTAGCCCTCGTGCCGGCCGCGCGGAAGCAACGGCGTCGCCGGCGCCGGTCATACAAGGCCCATTAAGGAAACGCCGTTCGCCGACATGTGGGCCAGGATGGGCGGGGTTATCGAACGCGACGCGATGCGTAGCCAAGCGAGGAACAGCCCGAAGGCGAAAATCGCGACGAGACCCGCCAGCGTATATTGTTGGTGAAGCATGGCGAAGACCAAGGACGTTAGGGCCGCGGCGATGGGGGCCGACCAGCCCCGCGCCAATAGAGCGCCGAGCGCGACGCCTCGCAGGCTGATCTCCTCGAACAAAGGCGCCAGGACGACGACGACCAGAACCATCATCGGCCCAAGCGCCGCCGAGGAGGTCGCCTCTGCGTCCGCCGAACTTGAGTAGAGTTCGCCGCCGAAGAGCGCCATCGAGAGACTGAGCGCGCCCTGCAGCACAAAGGGGCCGGCGACCACTGCGGCCGCGATCCAATTGTCCCCGACGCGCACCTCGCCGGCGAACGGCCCAGCGCCGACCTGTTCGCACCACCGCATGATCTGCACCAGGAGGGCGAACTCCACGAGGGCGAAGATCATCCATCGCAGCTGCAGGCTTTGAGGGTCCGTTCCCTCGTAGACGGCCGCCACATCGGCGGAGAGCAGCGCAGCGACATTTATGATCACGGTGGAATAGATCAGCTGCGCCGCCACGCCCCAATACGCCGCGTGCCAAGGATGGACCGCCAGCGCGGCAGGCGTGTTGCAGGGGCCCGGCATCGCAGCAGCCTAGGCGGTCAATTCGGCCTTGGCGAGCGCGGCGGCTTGGCGATCGCCGAGCGTTTTTTCGCTGAAGCCCTCGAGGCTGTCTTCGAACAGCCTGTGGAAATTCAGCTCCGCGCCGAGCCGGAGATAGGCGGCGCCGAGCCCGATGGCGGCGCGGTCCATGAAAACGAATTCACGCGGGATCTTGACCGGGCCCTTCTCTTTCAGCTGCGTGCGCACCTGAAACGCCTCCCGGCGGCCATACTCGCCAGGTTTCACACCATCGGCGACGGTTCGTACGCGATCGACCAGAAGCGGGCCGTAGATGAACCGAGCCCAGACGTTCAACACCTCGACCAGATCCTTCGTCAGATTCTCAAAACCCCATTGTTCATAGGCCGCGTAGGTCGCATCGAAATCGTCGGCCCGGAGGCCCTTATAGAGAGCGACGACGCCCGCGACGAAGTTCGGCGGAAAGATGCGAATGCATCCGAAGTCCAGGAGGTTCACCCCTGCGCCGTCCTCGGTCAGTTGGTAATTGCCGAGGTGGGGGTCGCCATGGATCACGCCATAGGCGTTCATCGGGCCCCACCAGGTCCAGAACAACATTTCCGCGATGCGGTTCCGGGTCTCTTGCGGGGCGGTTTCAAAGGCTTGCAGGCTGTCGCCCGTAAGCCAGGTCATTGTCAGAAGCCGGCCGGTGGACAGCTCGTCGATCGGCTCGGGCACGGTGACGAAAGGCTTGTCGGCTAGCATCTCCGCGTAGAGCCGCATCGCCTTGGCCTCGCGCTTATAGTCGAGCTCCTCGCGAAGCCGGTCCGTGATCTCATTAACCATGTCGGAGGGATCGATGGAGGTGTCGACGCGTCGAAACAGTCCTAGGAGCGTCCTAAGCTGGCCGACATCGCTTTCCACCGCGCTCGACATATCGGGATATTGCAGCTTGCAGGCGACCTCGCGGCCATCGTGCAGCCGCGCGCGGTGAACCTGGCCAAGGCTCGCCGCGTGCGCCGCGGTCCGGCCGAACTCGGAGAAACAGCCGTCCTGCCAGCCGGGTCCCAGCTCGGCCCGCATGCGCCGCTTGACGAACGGCCAGCCCATAGCCGGCGCTTGGGCCTGCAGCTGACTGAACTCGTCGGCGTACTCGGCGGGAAGAAAATCCGGAATCGTCGACAGCATCTGGGCCACCTTCATGAGGGGCCCCTTGGTTTTGCCGAGCGCCTCGGCGAGCGCGCGCGCGGTTTTCTCGTCTCCTCCGCCCAAGAGCCGGTTCGCGCCGAAGGTGAGCGCCGCGCCGGAAAGGTTCGCGCCGACTTTCGCGGTCCGCCCCAGCCGGCCCGCAAACCGGTTGCGTTCCGGGTCGTGGGTTTGATCGGTCATCGTCGGCGCTCCTTCTACCCCCCCGACATAAGGCGGCCGCCCCGCCTTGCACAGGCGAGCCGCCGCAAGATCCGGGTGGCGCAAACGGACGCATGCGTGGGATGGTCTTCGGAAGACAACGGAGACGCCGCGATGAGCTTTCAAATCCACGCCCTTCCGGCGGCCGTGTTCGCGCCGCTGTTCGATATGAGCGATGCGGCGCGGGCGGCGCGCAACGCGCGCCGCGTCGTCGTCGATGCAAAGCCCGGCTACCCGTGCCGCGTCAGCCTCGCCGATGCGGAGATCGGCGAATCGGTGCTGCTGGTCCACTATGAGCACCAACCCGAAGCGACGCCTTATCGCGCATCCCACGCTGTGTTTGTGCGAGAGGGCGTCGAAGGGACCCGGCCGGCGCCTGGCGAAGTGCCGGACGTTCTCAAATCCCGCCTTCTCTCGCTCCGCGCCTTCAACGCCTCCCACGAGATGATCGCCGCCGATGTGATGCCGGGCGAGGGGCTCGCCGACGCGGCGGAGGCGATGTTCGCAGATCCGGCTGTGCAGTATCTGCACATCCATAATGCAAAACCAGGGTGCTATGCCGCGCGCGCGACGCGGGCCTGACGCCTGGTTTGCCGGCGAAAGCGCTTATATAGCGTTCTCATTACGGCTGCGCCGGGCCTTGACCCCGGCTGGAGACGAGTATGCCTGCGCCATCGGTACCCGCAACGGGACTGAACTCTTTAGGATTTGCGAAACCGCCCGCCGAAACCCGGGTGGTCGCCGCCATGTCGGGCGGGGTCGACAGCTCCGTTGTCGCCGCCCTCCTTGCAGAAGAGGGTTACGAGGTGATCGGGGTTACGCTGCAGCTGTACGACCATGGCGCGGCGATCCAAAAGAAAGGCGCGTGCTGCGCTGGTCAGGACATTCACGACGCCCGGAACGTCGCCGATCAAATCGGCATTCCCCACTATGTGCTCGACTATGAGAGCCGCTTCCGCGAGCAGGTCATGGAAGACTTCGCCGACACCTATCTTGCGGGGTCAACGCCGATCCCTTGTATCCGGTGCAATCAAACGGTGAAGTTCTCTGATCTCTTGAAAACGGCGAAAGACCTCGGCGCCGATTGCTTGGCGACCGGCCATTATATCCAGCGCGCCGAGGGGCCGACGGGTCCCGAATTGCGCCGCGCCGCCGACCCGACGCGCGATCAATCCTATTTCCTGTTCGCCACCACCCGGGAGCAACTCGGCTATCTGCGCTTCCCGCTCGGCCGCCTGCCCAAAACGGACGTTCGCAAACTCGCCGAACGATACGATCTGCCGGTGGCCGCGAAGCCCGACAGCCAGGATATCTGCTTCGTGCCGGAGGGCTCTTACGCGAAGGTGGTGGAGCGCCTTCGGCCGGGCGCGGGCCGCGGCGGTGAAATCGTCCACCTCGACGGCCGAGTGCTCGGCGAGCACGACGGCGTCATCCATTACACGATCGGCCAACGCCGCGGCTTGGGGGTGGCGACGGGTGAGCCGCTCTTCGTCGTCAAAATCGATGCCGCGGCGCGGCGGGTGATCGTCGGTCCGCGGGAGGCGTTGCTTACGTCGGCGCTCTGGCTGGAGGAGTTGAACTGGCTCGGCGATGGGACGATCGCTGAGGCTTGCGAGTCGGGCGCGCCTGTTCTCGCACGCGTCCGTTCGACCCGGGAGCCCGCACCGGCGCGGCTTGGCTTCGTGGGCGGGGGGGCCGGCGTCTTTTTCGAAGCGGCCGAAGAAGGCGTGGCGAAAGGCCAGGCCTGTGTCCTCTACTCGCCGGACGGTGCGGGCCGAGTGCTGGGCGGCGGATTTATCGCGGGCACGCAGAGCGCATATCAGAAGTAGCCGTCTCAATCCGGTACAGGTTTCCGAAAGAAGCCCAAACATCGGCGAAGATTTTCATGAAAATCAACGGATCGGTTTGAGCGTCGCCTTAAAGCGGCGGCGCTATCCTGCCTTTATCAAGACGAGGAATAGCGTCTTCAAAGGCGGGAAGAAATGATTGAGCAGAATGCACATACGGTGAGCGTTCAGGGCCCGAATGGCCAGACGCTGACATTGGGGGATCTCCCAAAGCCCGGCATCAAGCGCTGGGTGACCCGCCGGAAGGCGGAAGTCGTCGCCGCAGTGGCCGGCGGGCTTTTGTCTCGGGAAGAGGCGTGCGAACGCTATGCGCTTTCCGATGAGGAGTTCGCCGGTTGGGAGCGCCTCTACAATGCCCACGGCGCGAAAGGGCTGCGGGCGACCCGACTGCAGCAGTATCGCCGCTAGACAGCATTAAAGGGCCGTTTACGCCCTGCGCCTAATTTGAAGTCGACATCGTCCGATATCGGATGAGGAGACTTTGGTATGGCGTTCCCGATCGAGGCGTCGGCCCGGCTGGTTCCAAGCGGGTTGGCGGCGATTTCAGCGGTTGTTTTGGCGGCGGGCCTGACCGTGTCGCGCGCTGCGGACGCAGCCCAGCCCGCGGCCCCGAAGGCTGAGGGGCGAGCTGCGATACTGGTCCCGCTGATTGAAACCATCGTCGGGCCCGGCGCCGCCCGACTCGCCGTCGCGGACGGCCGCGGCGGCGGACGCTCCGTTCTTGTTCAACTTGACGCTGGGTCACGTCAGGGATCAGAACAACAGGTTCGCGCGGTTCTCGCGGGCGCCGGCTTTAGCGAGAAGGACGGCGACCAGATCACCGTTCAGCGTTTTCAGTTCGCCGCGGGCGCGCGTGGATCGGGGACGACCATCGCGTGGCTTGAAGTCGCCGCGCTTGCGCTGTTGACGGTCTTAACGGGATGGCTGGCCCTTTTCCGTCGTGCGGGCGAAGCGCCCGAAAGCGCTGTGGACGCCGCACCGGAGCCCGCCCCCCAGGCCGCCGAGGTGAGCGCGGTGGACATCATGGCGGGCGACCCGCGCAGGCGTGAACTCGCTGCCGCCGCCGAAGTCGCCGTCCAAGATCCAGCCGCGGTGGCGTCTGTGATCCGCGCTTGGATCAAACCGGCGGGCGGACGGGCCGCATGACCCACGGGGCCGCTCTTCCAGCGCCGCTTTTCAACCAGGCCGGCGTTCAACAATCGGCGCAGTTGCTGCGGGCGCTCGGCGCGCATGCAGCCCCGGTCTGGGCCGAGTTCGAGGCGGGCGAGGCGGCCGTTTTGAGCCAGGCGATCCGCGAGCTTCCCGTCGACGAGACTGCGGCGGCCGATGCGGCCAAAGCGATTGTGTCGGCCGCCGCATCCCGCAACGCGCCGCCTGTCGCGCGAGACGACGTCTGGGCCCGCATGTCCGCCATGGACCCCGCAAGGCTCGCCGGCGTCATTTCCTCGGAAAGCGCCCAAGTGCTGGCCGTGATCCTATCGAAACTCGAACCGCGGGCCGCCGCCCCGCTGGCTCGGCGGCTTCCGGCGAGCCTCGCCATGGAGGCGCTGCGGCGATTGCTGCGCCTGACCCCGCCGAAGCCGGAAGCGTTGAGCGCCCTGGAGGCGGCGCTCGACGCCGCCTTGGACCGCGCCGACGGTCTGGGCGAGATGGCTGGCGATCGAGGGGTTGCGCGTATTTTCGATCAGCTCGACTCCCGGGCCGAAACCGTGTTCTTAAGCGCGCTCGAGAGCGCTGAGCCAGGGGCGGGCGAGCGCGTGCGCGCGCTTATGTTCACCTTCGAAGATCTCGCGCAATTGAACCCGGCGGGACTTCAGACATTGCTGGCCGCCTGCGACCGGACAACGCTTTCCCTCGCGCTGAAAGGCGCGGCTTCGATAGTGGCCGACGCTTTTTTCGGTAACATGACGGCGCGCGCGGGCGATGCTTTGCGCGACGATATCGCAGCGCTCGGACCGGTGCGCCGCTCCGTCGTCGACGAGGCGCGCGTCGAGATCATCGAGACGGCGCGCGCCCTGGTGCGCCGCGGGGAGATCCTATCCGGCGATGCGGGCGACGAGGAGCTGGTCGAATGACCCGGCGCGCCGTCTCGGAACTCGTCCCGTTCCAGTATCGAAGCGACTTCGCGCCGGTGGCCACGGCGCAAACGGCGGCGGATGCGGCGGTCTCCGAGCTCAAGACCCTCCTTTGCGAGGCCCGTGCGAACGCCGCCGCGGAGGCTCGGCGTTCCGAACGGCTGGAGCGCGTCTCCGATAAGCTCCAGTCCGCGGCCCGCGACCTCGCCACCCTCGCCGATCGCCTAGACGCTGCCGCGCGCCACGGCGCCCGGATCGGCGATTTGAAAGACTTGATTGCGGCGGCGGCGGCGAAGATCGCCGATGGACAAGCCGATTTGTTCGAGCCTGCGCGCCCTGCGGGCGAGACTGTAGAGGACGACGAATGACCCCTCCCAACAACCCCGCCCTGGCTCGGCGTCTTATCGAGGTGCCCGTGAGGGTCGATGTCGTCATCGGCGAGGTCCGCATGCCGGTGGAGGAGCTGCTTTCGCTCGCGCCTGGAGACGTCGTGGCGTTGGAGCAGGCGACCGGGGAGGATGTGGAGATCTACGTCTCCGACCGATTGATGGCGCGCGGGCGGCTTGTCGTCGCCGACGGCCAGCTCGGGGTCACCTTGTCGGAAATCGTCGACGGTCGCGCCGCGGCGTGACCCTTGGGACGAACACGGATGAAACTTAACATTCGAAGACGTTTTGTTAACCAACGGAAGGGCATATTCGCCTCAAAAGAGAAAGAGGCCGCCGCCCATGCGCATGAAGATGTTCGCCGCCGAGACGTTTGACGCCGCCAAAGCGCTTGCATTCGCCGAAATGGGCGATGACGCGGTGATTTTGTCGGAACGCGAGGTGGACGGGCGCGTCGAGGTTCGCGCTGCAATCGATCGCGGCTTGGGCGGTGCAAACGAGCCGCTGTTCTTGAAGACGCCGGACGCGGCCGCCCCAGACGCCCAGAGCCCGCTTCGCCACCGCCTCTTCGACGCGCTGGCCTGGCACGGCGCGCCGACGCGATTTGCGGCGCGGGTGGCGGACGCTGGCGCGGCCTCCGGCGCCGACGCGCCGCTTTCGGCGCTATCGGCCGGCTTGGAGCCCTTCATCGATTGCGATCCGACAGATGTTTCCCCGGAGAGAAACCTGTTGCTGGTCGGCCCCCCAGGCCATGGACGAACGGCCACCGCCGCGAAACTGACCCGTCGCGCGGCCGTGGCGGGTGCGGATCTGTCGCCCGTCGCCGCGGATTTCGACGCAACGGCCGGCGGCGCTCAACTTACGGCGTATCTCGAGCGCGAAAGCGCGCTGGTCCGCGCCGTGGCGACGCCGGACCAACTTTTTGACCTTCTCGACGGACTTGCGGCGGCGCGGATGCGATGTGTGATCGATCTGCCGGCGATCTCGCCCTTCGACACCGACGATCTGGCACGACTGTCGGATCTCGTCGCGGCGATCGACGCGGAACCGCTCTTGGTGCTCTCCGCGGAGGGCCATCCGGAAGACCTCGCCGATGCGGCGCGCGCCTTTGCTGGCGCCGGCGTGAAGCGCGCCATTTTGACCAAGCTCGATGTCGTCCGGCGCCGCGGCGGAGCTGTCGCAGCCCTCTCAAGCGCCGGCCTCGCCTTCTCCCACCTCTCCGTCACACCGTTTATCGGCGGCGGACTTGTCCCCGCCGCGCCTGAGCGGCTCGCGGGCCTCCTGATGGAGGACGCGCCGGGACAAGCAGCCCTGAAAGGAGCTGCCCAATGAGTTTCATTATGCGAAAGTCGCTCGAGCATCCAAAAATGCCGCCGCCGCGGGTCGCGCCCGCCTCGATCATCGCTGTGGGATCCGGAAAGGGGGGGGTCGGCAAAACCTTTGTCGCGAACACGCTGGCGAGCGCCTTCGCCCGGCTGGGTCGGCGCACCCTTCTCGTCGACGGCGATCTCGGGCTCGCCAATATCGACGTTCAGCTCGGAATCGCGCCTGAGACCGATCTCGCGGCGGTGATCGCCGGCTGGGTCGAGTTGGACGACGCTGTCACACCGGTCGACGGCGGCGCCGGGGCGGGCGGCTTCGACGTCCTGCCCGGGCGCTCGGGCTCCGGTGCGCTCGCCGAGCTTCCGCAGGAGGAGGTCGCGCGCCTCGCAGCCGGCCTTTCCGCTCTGGCGCTGCAATACGACCAGGTCGTCGTTGATCTTGCGGCCGGAATCGAAGCCAATTGCATGCGACTGGCCCGCGCCGCCGATAAAGCGCTGATGGTGATTACGGACGAGCCGACGTCTATGACCGACGGCTATGCGTTCATCAAAGTGCTGCGGGGCTATGCGCCGTCTGTCCAGCCCGTCATCGCTATCAACCAAGCCGATACGCGCGCCGCCGGGCAACGAACCTACCACGCGATCGAACGGGCCTGTCAGACCTTCCTCGGCTTCCGCCCGTCGCTCGCCGGGGTGGTGATGCGGGACGCGCAAGTCCGCGAAGCCATTCGTCGTCAGCAGACGCTCGCCTCCACCGACCCCAACGCGCAACCGGTGAAAGACGTGCTGGCGATCGCCGATTTTCTACTGTCCGGCTCAGTCGCCGGCGAATATGCGAACTAGGAATGGAAATTCAGCCGATAAAATCGAGATTCTTTAACGCTTCGGTCATTTGCTGGTTTTACGTTCATCAAGGTTAACGGCAAAATGCCGAGTGAGTGATTCGGGAGAGAACAGATGCGGGTTCTGTTGATTGAAGACGACGCGGCGGTGGCCCGCAGCATTGAGCTGATGCTTCAAGCCGCGGGGTTCAATATTTACACGACCGACACCGGTGAAGAGGGTGTCGACGTCGGCAAGGTCTACGAGCACGACCTCATAATCCTCGATCTCTCTTTGCCCGACATTTCGGGCTACGATGTCCTCAAGCAACTGCGGATGTCTCGGATCAATACGCCGGTGCTCATTCTGTCGGGCAATCCAGATATCGAAGCCAAGGTGAAAACGCTTGGCTACGGCGCCGACGACTATCTCACCAAGCCTTTCAATAAGG
>CAYYNG010000019.1:0-12211 GCA_964472435.1 uncultured Hyphomonadaceae bacterium
GAGGGGGCGAAAGCTGATGGGGCATGCGCCGGTCATGCTGGAGGAGGTGCTGACCGCCCTTGCGCCGGGGGACGGTGAGACGCTGCTCGACGGCACCTTCGGCGGCGGGGGCTATACGCGCGCGATCCTGGCGCGGGCCGATTGCCGTGTCCTTGCGGTCGATCGAGATCCCGCCGCCTTCGCCCGGGCCGAGGCCGCCGCGGCGAACGAGCCGCGGCTGACCCCTCTGCTCGGCCGGTTCGGCGATTTGGATGCCCTTGCTTTGAACGCTGGAACCGATGCTTTGGACGGGGTCGTCCTCGATCTCGGCGTTTCCTCTTTCCAGCTCGACGAAGCCGATCGCGGGTTTTCCTTCATGCGGGACGGCCCCCTCGACATGCGCATGGGCCGGGATGGGCCGAGCGCGGCGGACGCGGTGGCCCAGCTCGATGAGCGCGATCTCGCCGCCCTCATCCGGGGCTTCGGAGAAGAGCCGAAAGCGCGGCGCATCGCCGGTGCGATCGTTCGCCGCCGGCAAAGCGCGCCGTTTCTGCGCACCCTGGATCTCGCCGATGCGGTCGAAGCCGCGGTCGGCGGTCGCAGGGGTTCGAAGACCCATCCCGCCACCCGCACCTTCCAGGCGATCCGCATGTATGTGAACGACGAGCTTGGCGAGCTTGCTAAAGCGCTTGAGGGAGCCGAGCGGATGCTGCGCACGGGCGGGCGGCTGGTCGTCGTCGCCTTTCATTCGCTCGAGGACCGGCTCGTCAAACTGTTTTTTCGCGCGCGCGCGGGCCTCTTGGGCGGCGCATCGCGCCACGCCCCGGAGCGGGGCGGGGGCCGGCGCCCGAGCTTCGAGCTGATCGATCGCCGCGCGCAATCGCCAAGCGATGCGGAGGTTGCGGCGAACCCGCGCGCCCGGTCGGCGAAGCTGCGGCTCGGGGTCCGTACAGCTGCGGCGGCTTGGCCGCCCGCGCCCGTCGAGGCCTTGTTCGGCCTGCCGCCCCTCGCCGCGCTGGAGGCCGGATCATGAGCCGCCGTGCATTCGTCATCGGCGTGCTCGCCGTCGTCTTTCTGATCGTGAGCCTCTACCGCGCCAAATACGGCGCGCAGGACAGCGCGGAGGATATCGCGCGCCTCAAGGTCGAGATCGCCGAGGCGCTGCGCGAGCGCGACCTGCTCGAGGCCGAGTTCGCCCATATGAGCCGGCGCGAATGGATCGAAGAATACGCCCGCACGCGGCTCGGCATGGGCCCCGCTCAAGCCCACCAATTCGCGCGGGAGGCCGAGCTTGACGCGCTTCTGGCCGGCGCGGACCCGGAGACGGCGAGATGATCGGCGGCGATCTTTCCGGCGGCGCCGCCCGGGCGCGCTTGGTGGCCGTGGGGCTCGCCCTTGCTTTTGCGGTCCTCGCCGTCCGCGGCGGGTTGATCGCGCTGAGCGGCGAGGCGGGGGTCGCCGTGCGCGCCCGCGCCGAAGCGCCGCCGCGGGCGGATATCGTCGACCGGAACGGCGAGCTTCTGGCGACGTCGGTGACGGTCTATTCGCTATTCGCCGATCCGCGCGCGATCTGGAACCCGCTCGAGGTCGCCCGCCAGCTTCAAACCGCGATTCCGGATATCGACGTCGACGCCTTGGCGGCCCGTCTGTCGAACCGCGATCGGGCGTTTGAATGGGTGCGGCGGGGGCTGACCCCGCGCCAGCGCCACGCCGTCTTCGCCCTCGGCCTCGAAGGCCTCGATTTCCGGGCCGAGCGCCGCCGCGCCTATCCAAGGGGGACCTTGGCGGGTCACGTGCTGGGCTATTCCAATCTCGACGGCCGCGGGCTCGCAGGCGTCGAGTTCGCCTTCGATGAGCGGCTTTCGGAAAACCGCGATCCCTTGCGGCTCACCCTGGATACGGGCGTTCAGTTCGCGCTCGAAACGGAGTTGTCGGCCGCGGCCGCGCGCTACGACGCGGTGGGTGGAGCGGGCGCGGTGATCGACGCGGCGTCGGGCGAGGTGCTCGGCCTCGCCAGCTGGCCGCCGGCCGATCCCAATCGGTGGCCGGAAATGCCGGCCGACGTTCGCCTCAATCGCGCGGTCGGGGCCGGCTTCGAGCTCGGCTCCATCTTCAAGCCGTTCACGGTGGCGGCGGGCTTGGAGGCGGGCGTTGTAACACCCGCGGAGCGGTTCGACCTGCGCGCCGGCATCGAGGTCGGCGCGAAGCTCTACGAGGACGACCACGGCGCGCCGCCGGCCGATGCGAGCCTGGCCGACATCATCGCCGAAAGCTCGAATGTCGGCGCGGTCACCATCGCGGTCCGCGTCGGCGTCGAGCGCCACAAGGACTTTCTCGATCGGCTGGGGCTTTTGACCCGGTCCAGCGTCGAGCTCGCCGGCGGGGCCGATCCGATCCTGCCCGCGGAGTGGACGGACCTTGATCTCGCGTCCGTCAGTTTCGGCCACGCGCTGACCGTGAGCCCGATCGCCTTCGCCGAGGCGTTCACAGCGTTCGCGAATAATGGCGAGGTCGCCGCGGCGACCTTGATCGCCGATCAAGACGACCGTCCTCCGCCGCGCCGGGCCATGGGCGCCCCGACGGCGGCCTATGTCACCGCCATGCTGCGCGAAACGGTGCGCCGCGGCACCGGCCAACTGGCGGAAGTCGCCGGTTACCGAGTGGCCGGGAAGACCGGCACGGCTGAAAAAATCGTCGACGGCGCCTACGATCCCGACAAGAACGTCACCTCCTTCGCCGCGCTCTTTCCCGCCGACGACCCGAAATATGTCGTATTGATCGTCCTCGATGAGCCGAAAGCGGGCGAGGTCGGCGGCGTCGCCGCGCTCAACGCCGCGCCCGCCGTGGGCCGCGTGATCGAACGGATCGCGCCCCTCCTGGGGGTCGCGCCGGTGTTCGACGACGCCCCGCCCTCGGCCCGCGCCGTCGCAGACAGGAGGGCCCTATGACGCTTGGCGACCTTTTCGACGGCCTCTCGGCCGAAACCGCCCGCATCCCCGTCGCGGGGTTGACGGCCGACAGCCGCAAAGTGAAGCCCGGCTTCGTGTTCGCGGCGCTGAAGGGAACGGTCGCCGACGGGCGGCACTACATCCCCCAGGCGCTGGTGAACGGAGCGGTTGCGGTGCTGGGCCACGATCTTCCGGGGGATCTCGGCGCGCCGGCGCTCAACGCCAAAGAGCCGCGCCTGGCCCTCGCCCGGGCGGCGGCGCGGTTCTACCGCAAACAGCCCGCGACCATCGTCGCCGTCACCGGCACGAACGGCAAGAGCTCGACCGTCGACTTCCTGCGTCAAATCTGGACCGCGGGCGGGCTTAGGGCCGCGAGCCTCGGGACCCTCGGCGCGATCGGGCCCTCCGGCGCCGTGGATCTCGGGCACACGACCCCCGATCCCGTCTCCATCCACGAGACATTGTCGCAGCTCGCCGGCGAGGGCGTCAGCCATGCGGCGATGGAGGCCTCCTCCCACGGCCTTGCGCAATACCGGCTCGACGGCGTGCGTCTCGCCGCCGGCGGGTTCTTAAACCTCACCCAGGATCATCTCGATTATCACCCCACATTTGAAGATTATCGCGCCGCGAAGCTCAGGCTCTTCGATGATCTGCTGCCGAAGGGCGCGCCGGTCGTTATCAACGCCGACAGCGAAGAGCGCGGCGCGTTCGAGGCCTCGGCGCAGGATGCGGGCCTGAGCATCGTCTCGGTGGGCTGGCGCGGCGCGGATCTCAAGATCTCGGAGCTGATGCCCAAGGCGACCGGGCAAACCTTGTTCCTGAATTGGCGCGGGGAGGCGGCCAAGGTCGAGCTGCCCCTGATCGGCGAGTTCCAGGCGCTGAATGCGTTGACCGCGGCCGCGCTCGCCCTGTCCCTCGGGGCCGCGCCGGCCGATGTCTGGCGGGGGCTCGAGCAGCTTCGCCCGGTCAAGGGCCGGCTCGAATTCGTCGGGGAAACGGCGGCGGGCGCCGGGGTGTTCGTCGACTACGCCCACACCCCCGACGGGCTGGACACGCTGTTGCGGGCCGCGCGGCCGCACACGGCGGGCAAGCTGGTCCTCGTCTTCGGCTGCGGCGGGGACCGGGATCCCTTTAAGCGCCCGATGATGGGAGAGGTCGCCGCCCGGCTCGCCGACGAGGTGATCGTCACCGACGATAACCCGCGCTCGGAAGACCCCGCCGCCATCCGGAGCGCGATTTTGACCAAGGCGCCGGGCGCCGCCGAAATCGGCGATCGGGCCCAGGCGATTTCGGAGGGCGTTGCGCGGCTTGGCGCAGGCGACACCCTGCTGATCGCCGGCAAGGGACACGAAACGGGTCAGATCGTCGGCGGCCAGGTGATCCCGTTCTCCGACCACGACGCGGCGCGCGCCGCGCTCGATGGAGGCGCCGATGGCTAGCGCTCTTTGGACGGCGGCGGACGCGGCCGCAGCAACCGGCGGCCAGGCGACGGGCGATTGGGCGGCGACCGGTGTTTCGATCGACACCCGCACCCTCGTGCCGGGCGATCTCTTCGTCGCTCTGCAAGATGTTCGCGACGGGCACGATTTCGTCGGCAAGGCATTCGAGGCGGGCGCCTCTGCCGCCCTTGTCAGCCGCTCGATCGGCGTCGGGCCGGAGCTCATGGTGGACGAGGTGTTGCCGGCGTTGGAAGCGCTGGGTCTCGCTGCGCGGGACCGCGCTGTCGATGCGTCTCGCGTCGCGGTCACGGGCGCGGTCGGCAAGACCTCAGTGAAAGAGATGATCGCGCGCATGTTCCGCGCGGCGGGGCCGGCGCACTGGTCGGTCAAGAGCTTCAACAATCATTGGGGCGTGCCCCTGACGCTCGCGCGCATGCCATCGGAGACGCGGAACGCCGTCTTTGAAATCGGCATGTCGACGCCTGGCGAAATCGCGCCGCGCTCGCGCATGGTCCGCCCGCAGGTTGGGATTGTGACGAAGATCGCCGGCGTCCACCTCGAAGGGCTCGGCACGATCGAGGCGATCGCGGACGAAAAGTCCGACATTTTCGCAGGGCTGGAGCCGAACGGCGCGGCGGTGCTGCCGGCGGACGATCGCTTCTTCGAGCACCTCGAGGCCCGCGCCCTCGCGCACCAGCCGAGCGCGCGGATCCTCAGCTTCGGGGTCTGCGCGGGCGCGGACGCCCGCGTGGCGGGCTATGACACCGACGGGCAGGGCTGCCGGGTGCGGGTCGAGATCCGCGGCGAGGTTGTCGAGACAGTGTTGACGGCGGTCGGTGAGCATTGGGCGCTGAACGCCGCAGCGTCGCTGCTCGCTGTTGTGGAGGCTGGCGCGATGGGGCCGCGCGAGGCGGCCGACGCGCTCGCGGGCTATGGCCCGCCGCCGGGCCGCGGGGTCGCCGAACGGCGCCGGTTGCCATCGGGCGGCGTTTTCACGCTGATCGACGACGCTTACAACGCCAATCCTGAAAGCATGCGCGCGGCGCTGGCCGGCCTCGCCGCCCGGCCCGCCGGCCGCCGGTTGGTCGTCCTGGGCGAGATGGGCGAGCTCGGGGCCGGCGCGGCGGCCGAACACCGCGCGCTGGCGAGGGATGTCGCGGCGGTGTCGCCGGCCCTGGTCCTCGCCGCCGGCGGTCATATGCGCGACCTGGTCGACTCGCTCGACGCGGGAATCGACGCCCTTTTCAAAACGCAAGCGGAAGACCTTCTCGCTCCACTGCAAAATGCGCTCGCCGGCGGCGATGCGCTCTTGATCAAAGGGTCGAATGCCTCCGGGATGATCGCGTTGGCGGACCGGATTCGACAATGGAGCGAACCGGCGGATCAGCAAGTGATGGATCGCGGCGCAGAACACGCCGCAAGGGGTAGCTGATGCTATATGCGCTGTTCGCCCAAGACACGGGCGTTTTGAACCTCCTGAATTACATCACGTTCCGCTCCGGCATGGCGGTCGGAACGGCGTTCGTGGTCACGGTCCTCCTTGGCGGGCCGATCATCGGTTTGCTGCGCGCGCGCCAGGGCAAAGGCCAACCGATACGCGATCTTTCGCTCGAAGCGCAGATGTCGAAACAGGGCACGCCGACCATGGGCGGGTTCTTGATTTGGATCGGCCTTTTCACCGGCACGGCGCTCTGGGCCGATCTCGGCAATCCATACATCTGGACGGTGATGTTCGTGACAGCGTCCTACGCCGTGCTCGGCTTTCTCGACGACTATGCCAAAGTCACCAAGCAATCCTCCGACGGCGTCTCAGCCCGGTTGCGGCTTGCGGTCGAGTTCCTTGTCGCCGCGGCGGCCTGCGCCCTCATCATGGGGCTGCACGGCGCCCATACGCCCCTCGGCCACGCCGATTGGGGGCCGCTGAACGATCTCGCACGGCTGATCGCGACGCTCGCGCCCGAGACCACCGCCGATCCGAACCCGGCGGCTTTTTCGGGCGGCGTCGCGGTGCCGTTTTTCGGCGATTATTTCTTTCAGCTCGGTCCGCTCTTCGTGGGCTTCGGGATGATCGTGATCGTCGGGTTTGCAAACGCCGTGAACTTCACCGACGGCCTCGACGGGCTCGCCATCGTGCCGATGATGTTCGCCTCCGCGTCATACGCCCTCATCGCCTACCTGACCGGCAACTTCGTCTTCGCCGACTATCTCGGCATCCAATTCACGCCCGGCGCCGGCGAGCTCGCGGTGCTTCTCGGCGCGATGATCGGCGCCGGCATGGGCTTTCTTTGGTACAATACGTTTCCTGCGAAACTGTTCATGGGCGACACCGGCTCCCTCGGTCTCGGGGGGCTGATCGGCGTCGTCGCCGTCGCCATCAAGCACGAGTTCGCGCTTGTCGTGATCGGCGGTCTATTCGTCCTTGAAGTGCTGTCGGTCGTCATGCAGGTGGGCTGGTTCAAGCTCACCAAGCGTCTGACGGGCGAGGGGCGGCGGGTCTTCAAGATGGCGCCGCTGCATCACCACTTTCAAAAAGCCGGTTGGCCGGAGACGCGGGTCGTTGTCCGCTTTTGGATCCTGTCGGTCATGTTCGCCCTTGCGGGCCTCGCCACGTTGAAGCTGAGGTAGCCGCGCGCCGATGATCCCCATCACCGAATACGCCAATCGGGATGTCGCCGTTTTTGGCTTGGGCCGGACGGGCCTTAGCGCTGCGAAAGCGCTGATGGCTGGCGGGGCGCGCGTGCACGCCTGGGACGACGACGAGGCGACTCGCCGGAGAGCCATCGAGGCCGGCGTGCCGCTCAGCGACATTAACAAGCGGGATTGGCAGGGTTTCGCGGCCCTCGTGCTTTCGCCGGGCGTCCCCTATAAGTTCCCCCAGCCGCACCGGGTGGTCCGACTGGCGGAGATGACCGGGGTTCCGGTGGTCGGCGACATGGAGCTGTTCGCTCGCGCGGTGCTCGCCCTGCCCGAGCGGGCGCGGCCCAAGGTGATCGGCATCACCGGCACGAACGGCAAATCGACGACCACTGCGCTCATCGGCCATATCCTGAAATGCGCGGGTCGCGACGCGCGGGTCGGCGGAAACATCGGCACCGGGGTCCTCGACATGGCCCCCCTCCACGCGAACGCGGTCTATGTGCTGGAGCTTTCCTCCTACCAGCTCGACCTTGTCAAAAGCCTCCATTGCGACATCGCCGTCTTCCTCAATATCTCGCCCGACCATCTTGATCGGCATGGCGGCATGGACGGCTATATCGCCGCCAAAATGCGCATCTTCGACAATCAGAAGCCGGGCGATGCGGCGATTGTCGGCATCGACGACCTGCACACCCAATCGATCGCCATGTCGCTGAGCGCGCGGGGGCCCGCGCGGGTCGTCCAGGTCTCGTCCGGATACGCCCTCGGCCGCGGCGTGAGCGCAATCGAAGGCCGGCTGTTCGACAGCCTTTCCGGAAAGGCTGTTCGCGCGGGCGACCTGCGGCCGATCCCGACCCTGCCGGGCGCGCATAATCACCAAAACGCCGCAGCCGCCTATGCCGCCTGCCGGACGTTGGGCGTCGATCCGGGCGTCATCATGGAGGCGATCCAAAGCTTCCCGGGCCTCGCGCACCGGCTGGAGCGGGTCGGCGAGATCGACGGCGTCACCTTTATCAACGATTCCAAAGCCACCAACGCCCAGGCGGCCGAGCAGGCGCTGAAAGCGTTTCCCCGGGTCTATTGGATCGCCGGCGGCCGGCCGAAATCCGATGGCGTCGACGCGCGCGCTCCCTATTTTCCTCGAATCGCGAAGGCCTACTTGATCGGCGAAGCCCAGGAGGCGTTCAGCCAGACGCTGAAGGGGCGAGCGCCGGTCGCAAAATCCGGCACCATCGACCAGGCTGTCGCCGAGGCCTTGCGCGACGCGCTCGCGGCGGGAGATCCCAATCCGGTGGTGCTGCTGTCGCCAGCATGCGCGAGTTTCGACCAGTTCAAAGACTTTGAAGCGCGCGGCGAGGCGTTCCGCAAAGCGGTGGCGGCGCTGTCCGGCGACGGCTCGCTCGCGGCGAGCGCATGAGCCAGCCGGCGCGGTCTGATCGGTCATTGATCGCCGAGTGGCGGCGCACGCTCGACTGGCCGGTGCTTGGCGCGTGTGCGGCGCTGCTTGCAGCGGGCTTGGTGCTATCCCTCGCGGCCGGCCCCCCAGCGGCGGCGCGCATCGGCTACGACGATCCATTCTATTTCGTCTACCGGCACGCCATGTTCGCAGCGGGGGCGTTTGCGACCTTGGTCGGCGCATCCTTGCTCAGCGACCGGTGGGCGCGGCGGTTCGCGGCGATTGTGTTTCTGGCCGCTTTCGTCCTGATGGCGGTGATCCTGTTCGCCGGCCATGAGGCGAAGGGGGCCCAGCGCTGGATTCGGATGGCGGGGTTCACTTTCCAGCCCTCGGAGCTGATCAAGCCGGCGGTGATCGTTCTGTCGGGTTGGCTGCTCGCCCAGCGCCAGGCGTATCCGGAGGGGCCGTGGGCGATCGTGGCGTTCGCCTTTTACACGACGACCATCGGCCTTCTCTTGCTGCAGCCCGATGTCGGCCAAGCCGCGCTGCTGACAGCCGCATTCGTCGTGACCTTCTTTATTTCAGGCTTGCCTTGGCGGTGGGCGGCGGTGTTCGCCGGCGGAGGCGCTGGTCTGTCGGCGCTGCTATACGCGACGCTGCCCCATGTGCGGCTTCGCGTGAACAGCTTCTTCGACCCCACCGCCTATGACACCTATCAAATCGACCGCGCCGGCGAGGCCATCGCCAAGGGCGGCGTTTTGGGCGTGGGGCCGGGCGAGGGACGGGTCAAAGCCGCGCTGCCCGATGCGCATACGGATTTCATCTACGCGGTTGCCGGCGAAGAATTCGGGTTCTTGTTCTCGCTCGCTTTGATGGGCCTGTTCGCCTTTGTCGCCGTTCGCGGCGTCTTAGCCGCCGCTCGGATCGACGATCCCTATCCGCGGGCCGCCGGGGCCGGTCTCTTCGCCCTGTTCGGCCTGCAAGCCGCGATCAATATCGGCGTCAATGTCAGCCTTCTTCCGCCCAAGGGCATGACGCTGCCCTTCGTCTCGTCAGGCGGCTCTTCGCTTTTGGGCACGGCGCTCACCATCGGTTTGGCGTTGGCGTTGACCCGCCGGCGCGGGGCGAGGGTTCGCATTCGGAGGGCCTATGTCTGATCCCCGCCTTTTGATCATCGCCGCCGGCGGAACGGGCGGGCACATGTTTCCCGCCGCCGCATTTGCAGAAGAGATGGCGAGCCGAGGCTGGTCGGTGGGCCTCATCTCCGACGAGCGGGGCCTCCGCTACGCCGATAGGTTCCCCGCCGAATGGAAGACCGCGGTCCAAGCCGCCTCTCCGAATGTCCGCAAACCCTGGACGCTGCCCGGCGCGGCGCTCGCCATTAATCGCGGCATCGGCGAGGCGACGCGCTTGATGCGGGCCCGCCGCCCCGCCTTGGTGGCGGGCTTCGGGGGCTATCCCGCCTTTCCGGCGCTGGCTGCGGCGCGGCGGCGCGGCGCGGCGATCCTGATCCATGAGCAGAACGCTGTGCTGGGCCGGGTGAACCGCCGGTTCGCGGCCCATGCCGAGGCGGTGGCGTGCGGCTTTCCCCGGCTCGACCGGCTGCCGCGGTCCGCCGAAGCGCGAAAGGCCCCGGTCGGCAACCCCGTCCGGGCCCCCATCGCCGCGGTGCGCGAGGCGCCGTATCCCGCCACCGAGGGGGCCATCAATGTGTTGATCACCGGCGGCAGCCAAGGCGCCCGCCTCTTCGGCGAGGTGTTGCCGGCCGCCCTCGTCCGGCTGCCGGAGGACCTCAAGTCCCGGTTGCATGTCGTCCAACAGGTTCGCGACGAACAGGTGGCCGACGTCGTGCAAACCTATGCCCGGGCTGGCGTGTCCGCAGATGTCGACACCTTCTTTACCGACATGGCGGATCGCTTACGCGACACGCATTTCGTGATCGCGCGATCGGGGGCGGGCACCGTCTCCGAAATCGCCGCCGTCGGGCGCCCGTCCATGCTCGTCCCCCTTGCTATCGCGATGGACGATCACCAGACGGCGAACGCCGCCGCGCTCGTTGATGTCGGCGCGGCCGATATCGTGATGGAGGACAATCTCTTCCCCGAATTGATCGCCCAACTGCTCGCGGCAAGGCTCGGCGACGCCGACGAGCTTCGCGAGCGCGCCGCAAAGGCCAAGGCCGCCGGCACGGTGACCGCGGCGAAGGATCTCGCAGACCTCGCCGAACAGATCGCGGGCTAAGGGCGCCTTGAAGCCGCCGCGAAACCGTTGAAAGTCCGAATTGCATAGAACCGGGAGCCCCCCCTGTGAGAAACCCGTCCCCCTTCGATCTCGGCCCGGCGCACCTTGTCGGCATCGGCGGCATCGGCATGTCCGGCATCGCCGAGGTGATGCTGACCCTTGGCTACAAAGTCCAAGGCTCGGACATCAAAGAGAGCGAGAACGTCAAACGTCTTCGGGAGAAGGGCGCGACGGTGCATATCGGCCACCGGGCGGAAAACGTGGAGGGCGTCGGCGCGGTGATCATCTCCACCGCCATCCAGGGCGGCAATCCGGAGGTCGACGCGGCCCGCGCGGCCGGCGTTCCAGTGGTGCGCCGCGCCAACATGCTGGCCGAGCTCGTTCGCCTGAAATGGACCGTCGCCGTCGCCGGCACGCATGGGAAGACGACCACCACTTCGATGGTCGCCGCCTTGCTCGACGCCGCGGGTCTGGACCCCACTGTGATCAATGGCGGCATCGTCAACGCCTATGGCTCCAATGCGAAAGCCGGCGCGGGGGACTGGATGGTGGTCGAGGCCGACGAGTCCGACGGCACGTTCACCAAACTCGCCGCGACCGCCGCGATCGTCACCAATATCGACCCTGAACACATGGAGCATTACGGGACGATGGGGGCCCTGCGCGCGGCCTTCGACACGTTTGTCGAAAACATTCCCTTCTATGGCTTCGCCGTCCTCTGCACCGATCATCCCGAGGTCCAGGCCCTGGCCGCGCGGGTGATCGACCGCCGGCGGATCACCTACGGCTTCAACCTGCAAGCCGACGTGCGCGCGGTGAATCTCTCGACCGATCTCAACGGCGCCCATTTCGACGTCGCGCTCCAGGGATCGAACCCGCGGATCATCGAAGGGCTCGTGCTCCCCATGGCCGGCGATCACAACGTCCAGAACGCGTTGGCGGCGATCGCCGTCGCGCTCGAGCTGGGGGCCGCCGACGATCAGATCCGCACCGCGCTCGCCGGCTTCGGCGGGGTGAAACGGCGGTTCACCGCAGCAGGGGAATGGACGCCGACGCCGGGCGGCCGTCCCGTGCGCATCATCGATGATTATGGCCACCACCCGGTGGAGATCGAAGCCGTGCTGGCCGCTGCCCGCGCCATGCAGGGGACCGGGCAACTGATCGCCGTGCACCAGCCCCACCGGTATTCCCGGCTGCACGACCTGTTCGAGCAGTTCTCGACCTGCTTCGACGCCGCTGACCATGTGCTGATTGCGCCGGTCTATGCGGCCGGGGAAGACCCGATCGGCGGCGTCGATGCTGCGGCACTGGTGCTGTCGATGCGGCGCCATGGGCACAGGAATGCGGCGGTGTTGGCCGACCTGGACGGGGTGGCCGATACGGTCCGTGGGCTGGCGAAGCCCGGTGCCATGGTGGTTTGCCTCGGTGCGGGCAGCATCACAGTGCAGGCCAATGACCTGGCCGACGCGCTGAAGCGGTAGGGGCTGATGTGACCCTGCATGGGTTCGCCGGCTGCCCGGGGCCTGGCCTAATCCATCGCTTGATTGAGCAGTTGAGAAGCTGGTTCAACG